>CAZDSL010000001.1:0-59066 GCA_964507655.1 uncultured Mycobacteriaceae bacterium
CTACGACGGCGCCGTGTTCCACCGCGTCATCGACGGCTTCATGATCCAGGGCGGCTGCCCCCGCGGCGACGGCCGCGGCGGCCCGGGCTACACCTTCGCCGACGAGTTCCACCCCGAACTGCAGTTCAACCGCCCCTACCTGCTGGCCATGGCCAACGCCGGCCCGGGCACCAACGGCTCGCAGTTCTTCATCACCGTGGGCAAGACGCCGCACCTGAACAACCGCCACACCATTTTCGGCGAGGTCGTCGACAAGGACTCGCAGGCCGTGGTCGACGCGATCGCCACCGTCGCCACCGACCGCATGGACCGGCCGCAGGACGACGTCGTCATCAACTCGATCACCGTCGAGCAGGGCTGACGTATGAGCACTCCCGGCAGGGGAGAGACGCACCAGCCCCTGCCGGGGTGCTACCGGCATCCGGACCGGCCGACGGGGCTGCGCTGCTCCCGGTGCGGCCGGCCCGCATGCCACGAGTGCCTGCGGCAGGCGCCGGTCGGCTTCCACTGCGTCGAATGCGTCGACCAGGAACGCCGCGGCGCCTCCGCGCGCATCCCGACGGCCTCGGGCGGGGCCGGTCCGCTCGCGGGAGTGCGCTCCGCGCTGTCCGAGCGGCCCTCGGTGACCTACGTGCTCATCGCGCTCAACGTGCTCGCCTATCTGATCACCGCGGTCCAGGCGGGCAGCATCCTCGACAACAACCGCGGGTCCGCATTCTACGAACGCTTCGCCCTGGTGCCCGGGCTGGTCGCCAACGACGAATGGTGGCGGCTGTTGGGCAGCGGATTCCTGCACTTCGGCATCCTGCACCTGGCCGTCAACATGTACGCGCTCTACGTGGTGGGCATGGCGTGCGAGAACGCGCTGGGCAAGCTGCGCTACTCGCTGGTGTACGCGGTGTCGCTGCTCGGCGGCTCGGCGGCCGTGATGTTCGGCGCCTGGAACGGGCAGACGGCCGGCGCCTCCGGGGCGATATTCGGCCTGTTCGGTGCGGTGCTCATCATCCTGCTGCGCCTGCGCCGCAACCCCAACATGATGATCGCCGTCATCGTCATCAACGCGATCATCTCCTTCTCGGTGCCCGGCATCTCGTGGTCGGGCCACCTCGGCGGCTTCGTGGCGGGCACCATCGCCACGGCCGCCATCGTCTACGCCCCCGAGGCGCTGCGCGCCGTGGGCGTGCGGCAGCCGCAGCGGCGCGTCGTCTTCGGCGTGGGCTTCGGCGCGCTGGCGGTGCTGTTCGTGCTCGAGCTCGCGCTGATCGCCCTGCGCATCGCCGAACTCCGCGACCAGTACGGGCCGTACCTGTCGCATCTGCGCTTCTGAGGACGCCGGGCCGCGCGCCGTCCTGCGCGCCGGTGCGGGCACCACCGGCGTGGCAACGGCCGGGCGGGGCGCGTTCGCCGCGTGCCCGCGGGCGCGTCGCGGGGTCGTTCCCGGCGTCGTCCACAGGAGAACCCGCTCCGTCCACAAGTTCTCCACAGGGCTATCCCCAGGTGTGGAGAAGTTACACCGGTGTCGTTCGAGCGGGGCGGCGGGCGCTCAGAGGCCGGTGGGCTCGGGCGGCACGGCGCGCGCCTCCACCAGCGCCGCATAGACCGAGTCGGGGCTGGCGCCCAGGTCCCAGCGCGAGAGCAGCAGCAGCCGCTCCTGGGGCCGGCGCGCATCGATCTCGAGGATCGGCACCCGGCGGGCCAGCCGCGGGTAGCGCACCACGCGCACCCGGTAGAGCTGATCGAGCCGGTATTCCTGCCTGGTCAACGGCGTGCGCACCGCCAGCCGCGGAGCATCCGGGCCGGCGGCGGGCAGCACCTCCAGCCGGGGCCGGACGAGGCCGCCGTAGGCGGCGATGCCGACGAGCAGCACGGCCGCGATGCCCAGCAGCACCCGGCCGATGATGTCGTCGGAGTACGAGGCCGAGCCGAGCGCCATCACCACGGCGCCCACGGCGGCCACGACGACCGTCGCCCACTTGGGCGCCCACGAGAGGCGCGGTGCGGCAGCGGGATCGGTCATCGGCGCGTCCTGTCCACAGGAGTTGTTCACAACGGCTTTCCACAAGTGTGGAGAACTTACAACGGTGTGATCCCGCCCGTGGCGCGGCCGGCGTGCGGGCCGCGGACGCCGGGAACGTGTGCCGCGGCTAGCGCCAGCCCATCGTCATCACGAGGCCCACGACCATGAATCCGAAGCCGATGAGGTAGTTCCACGCGCCCAGGTCGGCCATCCACTGCAGCCAGGAGGCGGAGCCGGACAGGTACATGAACACCAGCCACAGCAGGCCGATGATCATCAGCCCCAGCATCACCGACACGTAGAGGGTGCTGGACGGCCCGCCCGAGACCTTGACGGGCGTGCGGTTGGCGGGGGTCGCCTCGGCGCCACCCTTCTTCTTGCGTACCTTCGACTTGGGCATCGGTCCTCACTTGCCTGCGTTCTGCGGGGGACTGTCGGTGCCGGGCGGGCCCGCCGGCCGGCCACCGTGCGGTATCCGGCACCGGTGCTTACACGCTAACCTAGTGGCAGGGCAGGCCGCATCGACGGCAGGGACCGGCCGGACGGAGGCCGCCATCGACACGGAACCCGGCAGCGGGGGCGCCAGCGGCGCGCGCCGCCGCGCGTGGTGGTGGGGCGTGCCGTTGATCTGCCTGGTCATGGGCCTGCTCATCGCCCTCACGTACACCAGCTCGCACGGCCGCGAGCTGCGCACGGCCGACTCGGCCCGCCTCTCCGATCTGGTGCGCCAGGCGCGTGACGACGCCGACGCCGCCCTCGCGCGACGCGACGGCCTGCAGGCCCGGCTGGACGCCCAGCAGCACAAGGCGGCCACGGGCGACGCCGGGGTGCAGGCGCTGCTCTCGCAGACGCAGCAGCTGGCCGGCGAGGCGCACCTGGAGGCGGTGACCGGCCCGGGCCTCACCGTGACGCTCACCGACGCGCACCGCGACGCCGCGGGCGAGTATCCGCAGGGCGCCCGGCCCGACGATCTCGTGGTGCATCAGCAGGACGTGCAGTCGGTGCTCAACGCGCTGTGGGCCGGCGGCGCGGAGGCGATGCAGATGCAGGACCAGCGCATCACGATGGTGTCGGCCCCGCTGTGCATCGGCAACACGCTGCTGCTCGAGGGACGCACCTACAGCCCGCCCTACGTGATCCGCGCGGTGGGCCCGGTGGACGCGATGCGCAGCGCGCTCGACGCCGAGCGCGGCGTGCAGATCTACAAGCAGTACGCCGACCGCTACGGCCTGGGCTACAAGGTGGCCGAGTCCGATTCGCTGGACATCCCCGCGGCGGCGACGACCCCGCCGCTGCAGTACGCCCGCCCGCTCGGCGGCTGAGCGCCGGGCGCCTACCAGGGCCGATCCGGCCGCGGCGGGTATCCTCGGCGCATGCGGATCCTCGTCATCGACAACTACGACAGCTTCGTGTTCAACCTGGTGCAGTACCTGGGCCAGTTGGGTGCGGAGGTCGAGGTGTGGCGCAACGACGACGACCGCCTCGCCGACCTGGACTCCGCGCTCGCCGGATTCGCCGGCGTGCTGGTGAGCCCGGGCCCCGGCACCCCGCAGCGGGCCGGCCGCTCGATGGACATCGTCCGGCGCTGCGGCGAGCTGCGGCTGCCGCTGTTGGGCGTGTGCCTGGGCCACCAGGCCATCGGCGCGGTGTACGGCGCCACGGTCACCCGCGCTCCCGAGCTGCTGCACGGCAAGACGAGCTCCGTCGCGCACGAGGCGGCCGGCGTGCTCAGCGAGGTGCCCAGCCCCTTCATCGCTACCCGCTACCACTCGCTCACGCTCGACCCGGCCACGATCCCGCCTGAGCTGCAGGTGACGGCGCGCACCGCGTCGGGCGTGGTGATGGCCGTGCGCCACCGCGCGCTGCCCATCGACGGCGTGCAGTTCCATCCCGAGTCGGTGCTGTCCGAGGGCGGCCACCGGATGCTGGCCACGTGGCTGCGCGGCTGCGGCATCGACGTGCCCGCCGGCCTGGTCGACAGCCTCGAGGCGGAGGTCGCCGCCACCGCCGCGGGCGCGCGCTAGGACCGCGGCGGGCGCGCGCTAGGACCGCCGCGCCGGCGGCCCGGTCAGGCAGTGCGCCGGGCAGGCCAGGGCGGCGTCAGTTCGGGATGCCGAGCTTGCCCACGTCGACGCTCACCGCGCCGTTCTTGGCGACCGGCTTGCCCGGCGCCGGCGACTGGCCGGAGATCTTGCCGACGTCCGACGGGTTGAGGGTGGACACCGACCGCTGCGTCAGCGACGCGCCCGCCCAGCCCGCCTCGCGCAGGGCGCTCTGCGCCTGCGACGGGGTCATGCCGGTGAGGTCGGGCATGCTCACCTGGTTGCCGCGCGAGACGGTGATCGTCACCGTCTCGCCCTGCGCGAGCTTCGTGCCGCCGCCGGGGCTGGTGCTGAGGACGGTGCCCGGGGGCTGCGCGCTGTCGGCCTCCTGCGTGGTGAACTGGAAGCCGGCGCCCTCGATGTTGCCCTGCGCGCGGCCGACGTCCTGGCCGACCACGTCGGGCACGCGGATGAGTTCGGGGCCGCTGCCCAGCGTCAGCGTGATCTGCGTGCCCGCGTTGACGGTGACGCCCGGGGACGGGTCCTGCGCCACCACCTTGCCCTTCTGATCGTCCGAGGACGGGGTGGAGTCGACGTCGTCGTTGACGACCAGCCCGGCGTCGGTGAGCGCCTTCGCGGCCTGGTCCTGGGTGAGCCCGGTGATCCGCGGCACGGCCACCTGTCTGGGCCCGTCGGAGACGACGAGCGTGACGGTGCGGCCCTTGTCGACGACGGTGCCGGCGGCGGGCGCCGTGTTGATCACCGAGTCCTTGGGCACCTCGGCGTCGGGCTTGCGCTGCAGCAGCACGTGCAGCCCCAGGTTCTGCATCGACAGCTGCGCGTCGGAGGCCGCCTGGTGGGTGACGTCGGGCACGGTGACCTGGCCGCCGCCGGGGCCGTTGCCGCCGACGAGGAAGAACGTGGCGCCGCCCGCGACGATGAGCAGCGCGACGAGCGCGAACAGCCAGCGCATGCGCGAGCGCCGGGTGGGGTGCTCGGGCGCGGGCTCGTCGGCGACCGCGGCGGCGGTGACCCCGCCCAGACGGTGCGGCGCGGCGGGGGCCGTGCCGAAGATCGTGGTGCGCTCCTCGTCCGTCATCACCAGCGGCGCGCTGGGGCGCTGACCCGAGAGCACCTTGACCAGGTCGGCGCGCATTTCCGCGGCCGTCTGGTAGCGGTTGGCGGGATTCTTGCTCAGGGCCTTGAGGACGATGGAGTCGAGGTCGGGCGACACGTCGGGGTTGATCAGCGACGGCATCGACGGTTCCTCGCGCACGTGCTGGTAGGCGACGGCCACCGGCGAATCGCCTGTGAAGGGCGGCTCGCCCGCGAGGATCTCGTAGAGCACGCAGCCCAGCGAGTAGATGTCGGAGCGGGCGTCGACGCGCTCGCCGCGGGCCTGCTCGGGTGAGAGGTACTGGGCGGTGCCCACCACGGCGGCCGTCTGCGTCATGGTGCTGGTGCTGTCGGACATCGCGCGCGCGATGCCGAAGTCCATCACCTTCACCTCGCCGGCCCGGTTGATCATGATGTTCGCGGGCTTGATGTCGCGGTGGACGATGCCGTTGCGGTGGCTGAAATCCAGCGCCGAGCACACGTCGGCGATGACGGCGGCCGCGCGGCGCGGATCCATGGGCCCGTCGCGGCGGACGAGGTCGCGCAGCGTGTCGCCGTCGACGTACTCCATGACGATGTACGGCAGCGGGCCCTCGTCCGTCTCCGCCTCGCCGGTGTCGTAGACGGCCACGATGGACGGGTGGTTGAGGGCGGCGGCGTTCTGCGCCTCGCGGCGGAAGCGCAGGTAGAAGGACGGGTCGCGGGCCAGGTCGGCGCGCAGCACCTTGATGGCGACGTCGCGGCCCAGGCGGTCGTCGCGCGAGAGGAACACCTCGGACATGCCGCCGAATCCGATCGTCTCGATCAGCCGGTAGCGGTTGGACAGTTCGCGGGGCGTCGTCATCGTGTCAGTTCCCGGGTGTACGCCGAGATGCGCCCGGCAGTGCTGGTGGTGTGTGCGGCGGCGCCGTGGCGGGCCGTGGTGGCGCGCGTGGGGCCGGTGGTGGCCCCGCCGTTCTCGTCGTCGTCGGAGTTCGACGCGCCCTCGTCCTGGCCGCCGGTGGTGCGCGTGGCGCCCGCGGTGGTGGTGGGGCTGGTCGTGGTGGTCCGCGGCGGGGTGGTCGTGGTGGTGGGCGCCTGCGTGGTGGTGGTGGGCGCCTCGGTGGTGGTGGGCGGCCGCGTGGTCGTGGTGGGCGGCCGCGTGGTGGTGGTCGCGGGGGCGCGCGTGGTGGTGGGCGCCTGCGTGGTGGTGACGGGTGCCGGTGTGGCGTCGTCGCCGCCCCCGCCCAGCGCGTCGGCGAACAGGATGCCGCCGGTGATCATCGCCGCGGCCAGCAGCACCAGCGCCGCCGCCCACGCGATGGCCTTCTGCCCGGTGGACCACTTGCCGCGCTCGGCGGCCGCGGCCGCGGGCACGGCGGTGGGCGCCGCGGTGGCGGGACCGCCCACGCGGGTGGGCGGCATGACGCTGGTGGCCGGCGCGGCCCCGGTGGCGCCGACGGGCGGCGGAGGCCGGTGGCCGGCGCGCACGGCCGCGACGGCGCTCGCGAACTCGCCGCCGTCGTGGTAGCGCTGGGCCGGATCCTTGGTGAGCGTGATGGCGATGAGCTCGCGCACGGGCGCGGGCACCGTCTCGGGCAGCGGCGGCGGGGCCTCGCTGATCTGCTTCTGCGCGATCGCCACCGTCGAGTCGGCCTGGAACGGCCGCGCGCCGGTGAGTGTCTCGTAGCCGATGATGCCCAGCGCGTACACGTCGGAGGCGGCGGTGGCCTCCTGGCCCAGCGCCTGCTCGGGCGCGATGTACTGCACGGTGCCCATCACCATGCCGGTGCGGGTGACCGGCGCCGCGCCGAGCGCCTTGGCGATGCCGAAGTCGGTGATCTTCACCTGGCCGGCGGGCGTGATGAGGATGTTGCCGGGCTTGACGTCGCGGTGCACCAGGCCCACCCGGTGCGCCGCCTGCAGCGCGTGCCCGCACTGCTCGAGCATGTCGAGCACCAGCTCCACGGGGACGGTGCCCATGCGGCGGATGACGGCGTTGAGCGGCTCGCCGCGCACCAGCTCCATCACCAGGTACGGGATGGACGAGCCCTGCGGGTCGGTGGTCTCGCCGTAGTCGAACACGCCCGCGATGCCCGGGTGGTTGAGGCGGGCGGTGGTGCGGGCCTCGGCGCGGAACCGCTCGATAAACTCGGGATCGTCAGAGTACTCGGGCTTGAGGATCTTGACGGCCACCTCGCGGTCGAGGCGCAGGTCGACGGCCTCCCACACGGCGCCCATGCCCCCGGTGGCGATGTGCCGCTGGAGCCGGTAGCGCTCGGCGATGATCGCCCCGCTCTGCAATGCCATGTCAGCGCCCCTCCTGCACCGCTGCCTGGATGACCGCGCGCCCGATGGGCGAGGCGATCTTGCCGCCCGTCGCCGCGAGGCCCTCGTCGCCGCCGTCCTCCACGATGACCGCGACGGCGATCACCGGGTCCTGGGCGGGCGCGAACGCGATGTACCAGCCGTGCGGGGGCGTCTGCTTGGGCGTGGCGCCGTGCTCGGCCGTGCCCGTCTTGGACGCGATCTGCACCCCGGGGACGCTGCCGGCGCCGGTGGTGTCCTGCTCGGAGGCGATCATCATCTGCGTGAGGGTCTTGGCGACCTCCGGCGGGATGGCCTGCCCCGGGGAGGTGGGCGACGTGGTGGACAGCGGTTTCAGATCGGGACCCTCCAGCTTTTGCACGAGATACGGCTGCATGCGCACCCCGCCGTTGGCGACTGTAGCCGCGATGACGGCGTTCTGCAGGGGCGTGACGGCCACGTCACGTTGCCCGATGCTCGACTGCCCCAGGGCGGCGGCGTCGGGGATGCTGCCGAGGGTGGAGTCGGCCACCTGCAGCGGGATCGAGGGCGTGTCGGGGCCGATGCCGAACGCCTTCGCCGTCTGCTGCAGCGCGGAGGTGCCGTACTCGATGCCCAGCTGCGCGAAGGCCGCGTTGCACGAGCGCGCGAACGCCTCGATCATCGACACCGTCTGGCCGGAGCCGCACGGTTCGTCGCCGTAGTTGTGCAGCACCGTGTCGGTGCCCGGCAGGGTGAGGCCCGCCGCGGCGGTGAGCTGCTTGTCGACGGTGGCGCCGTGCTCGAGCGCCGTCGCCGAGGTGAGCACCTTGAAGGTGGACCCGGGCGGGTAGGTCTGCGAGATCGCCCGGTTGAGCATGGGTTCGCGCGGGTCGGACTGCAGCTTCTGCCATGCTGCGGTGACGGCGTCGCCGTCGTGCCCCGAGAGGGTGTTGGGGTCGTAGCTGGGGGTGCTCACCATCGCCAGGATCGCGCCGGTGCGCGGGTCGAGCGCCACCACCGAGCCGGTGTAGTCCTTGGCGGTGAGGTTGTCGTAGGCCACCTGCTGCAGCAGCGGGTCGATGGTGGTGACGACGTTGCCGCCGCGCGGGTTGCGGCCCGAGACCAGGTCGAACAGCCGGCGGCCGAAGAGCCGGTCGTCGGAGCCGTTGAGCACCTGGTCCTCGGTCTTCTCCAGCCCGGTGCTCGCGTAGTTCATCGAGTAGAAGCCGGTGACGGGGGCGTTGGCGAGGGGGCTCGACGGCGCGGTGGGCGCCGCCGGGTACACGCGCAGGAACTTGAAGCGGTCGTCCGACTCCACCGAGGCGGCCAGCACCTGCCCGCCCGCCGAGATCTGCCCGCGCTGGCGGGAGTATTCGTCGACGAGCACGCGCTGGTTGCGCGGGTCGGCGCGCAGCTCGCCGGCCTTGAACACCTGCAGGTAGGTGATGCCGGCGAGGAGGATCAGGACCATCGCCATCACGAGCATGGCGATGCGGCGCATCGGTGTGTTCACGTCACCCTCCTCACCAGCTCGGTGGGGGCGTCGCCGGGCGGCGTGGCGGTGCGCCGAGCCGCCGGTTCGGGCGGACGGCGGGCCTCGTCGGAGATGCGGAACAGCACGGCCAGAAGGATGTAGTTGGCCAGCAGCGACGAGCCGCCGTACGACATGAACGGCGTGGTCAGGCCCGTGAGCGGGATGAGCTTGGTGACGCCGCCGACCACCACGAACAGCTGGAACGCCAGCGTGAACGACAGGCCCGCCGCCAGCAGCTTGCCGAAGCTGTCGCGCACCGCGAGTGCCGTGCGCAGCCCGCGCACCACCAGCACGGCGAAGAGCATCAGCACGGCGGCCATGCCGATCAGGCCCAGCTCCTCGCCCACGGTGGCCATGATGAAGTCGGTCTTGGCGAACGGGACGGTGTTCGGCTGCCCGCTGCCCAGGCCGGTGCCGGCCAGGCCGCCGGTGGCGAAGCCGAACAGCGCCTGCGATATCTGGTAGCCGCTGGTGTTGTAGGTGGCGAACGGGTCGAGCCACACGTCGACGCGCTCGCGGAAGTGGCCGAACAGGAAGTACGCGGCCACCGCGGCCAGCAGGAACAGGCCGACGCCGATGAGCAGCCAGCTGACCCTGTCGGTGGCGATGTAGATCATCACCAGGATCGTGCCGAAGATGAGCAGCGCGAAGCCCAGGTCCTTGTTGAGTACGGCGATGCCGATCGCCAGCACCACCGCCACGAGCAGCGGGGCGAGGTCGCGGGCGCGCGGCACATCGAGGCCGAACACGTGCCTGCCGGCGGTGGTGAACAGGTCGCGCTTGGACACCAGGAACGCGGCCGCGAACACGATGATGAGGATCTTGGCGAACTCGCCCGGCTGGATGGAGAAGCCGGCGAAGCGGATCCAGTTGCGGCCGCCGTTGACCTGGCTGAACCGGGCCGGCAGCAGCGCGGGGATGATGAGCAGCACGATGCCGATGAGGCCCAGCGTGTAGCTGTAGCTGGACAGCACGCGGTGATCGCGCAGGAAGTACAGCACCAGCGCGAAGCACACCAGCGCGATGGCCAGCCAGATGAGCTGCTGGTTGGCGTCGGAGCCCGGGGCGGGGTTGCCCAGGAACGCCTGCGTCTGCTCGTCGGCGAGGTCGAGCCGGTGGATGAGCACCAGCCCCAGCCCGTTGAGCAGGGCGACGATGGGCAGCATCACCGGGTCGGCGTACGGCGCGAAGCGGCGGATCGCCAGGTGCGCCAGCACCATGAGCACCGTGTACGCCGCGGCGTACTTGGCGAGCTCCCAGGTGATGTGCTGCTCCATGGCGACCTCGACGATCACCAGCGCCGCGAACACCACGACCACGGCGAACAGCGTGAGCCACAGCTCGGCCTGCCGCCCGCTCTTGGTCTGCGGCGGCGGTGCGAAGCCTCCCGGGGGGCTGTGGAAGGCGGTGTCCTCGGGGGAGGGGGTGGCGGTGCTCATCAGGCGCCCACCCGGCAGTTCTGCCCCGGGAGCTGGCCGGGTGCGAGGCCGGCCGGCCCGGTGGGCGTGGTGGGCGCGGGCTGCTCGGTGGTGGTCTCCGCGGGTGCCGGCACCGTGGTGGGTGCGGGCTGCTCGGTGGTGGGGGCGGGTGCCTCGCCGGGCGCCGGCGCCGCGGGGGTGTCGCCGGGTGCGGGGTTCTCGCCGGCGGCGGGCTCATCGGCCGTGCGGCACAGCGGCAGCAGCTCGCTGCGCACCAGCTGGCCCATCTGCTGCTGTGCGTCGTCGAGGCTGCCGCCGGGCAGACCCGAGCGCACCTGCTCACGGGCCGAGGGCTGCAGGTCGTCCACGGCGAGCAGCGTGCAGTCGGCGGGGTGCGCGTCGGCCGAGACCAGCTGCAGCGTGCCCGCGCCGTCGACGCAGCCCACCTGCTGCACGCTCTGCAGCGACATGCCCAGGAACGAGCCGGGCACCCCGCGGTGCACGGCCACCAGGCCCTCCGACTCGCCCACGTAGTAGCTGCTGCGGATCCACATCACCGCCACCGTGACGCCGATGCCCGCGAGCACCACCACCAGCGCGGCGGCCAGCCAGATGCGGCCCCACCGGCGGCGCTTCGGCGCGGGCGGGGGCTCCTTGGCCAGCACCCGGCGCGGCTTGGCGGCGGGCGGGCGTATGGCGGCGGCGCGGCCGGCCGCCGTGTCGGGCGGCGGCGCGTCGTCCTCCTCGTCGGAGGCGGCCCCCGCGACGATGGGGCGCGACTGGCCGTAGTCGAGGTCGATGACGTCGGCGACGACGACGGTGATGTTGTCGGGCCCGCCGCTGCGCAGCGCCAGCTCGATGAGGCGGTCGGCGCACTCGCGCTGGTCGCCCTGGCGCAGCGTGTCGGCGATGGTCTCGGTGCTCACCACGTCGGAGAGGCCGTCGGAGCACAGCAGGTAGCGGTCGCCCGCGCGGGACTCGCGCATGGTGAGCGTGGGCTCGATGTCGTTGCCGGTGAGCGCGCGCATGATCATCGAGCGCTGCGGGTGCGTCTTGGCCTGCTCGGCGGTGATGCGGCCCTGATCCACCAGGGACTGGACGAAGGTGTCGTCGCGGGTGATCTGGGTGAGCTCGTCGTCGCGCAGCAGGTAGGCGCGCGAATCGCCGATGTGCACCAGGCCCAGCCGGCTGCCCGCGAACAGGATGGCGGTGAGCGTGGTGCCCATGCCCTCGAGCTCGGGCTCCTCCTCGACGTGGTCGGCGATCGACTCGTTGCCGGCGCGGGTGGCGGCCTCGAGCTTGCCGAGCAGGTCACCGCCCGGGTCGTCGTCGTCGAGGGGGGCGAGCGCGGCGATCATCAACTGCGAGGCCACCTCGCCCGCGGCGTGCCCGCCCATGCCGTCGGCCAGGGCCAGCAGCCGCGCCCCGGCGTAGACGGAGTCCTCGTTGTTGCCGCGCACGAGGCCGCGATCGCTGCGCGCGGCGTACCTGAGCACGAGGGTCACGGGCGCAACTCGATCACGGTCTTGCCGATGCGCACGGGTGTGCCTAACGGGACGGGCGTGGCGGTGGTGACCTTGACGCGGTCGAGATAGGTGCCGTTGGTGGAGCCGAGATCCTCCACGTACCACTCGGCGCCGCGGGGCGACAGGCGCGCGTGCCGGGCGGAGGAGTAGTCGTCGGTGAGCACCAGCGTGGAATCGTCGGCGCGGCCGATGAGCACCGGCTGCGTGCCCAGCGTGATGCGGGTGCCGGCCAGCGGGCCCTGCGTGACCACGAGGTGCTTGGCCACCTTGGCGCGCCGCCCGCTGATGCGCGCCGGCTTGACCGGGTAGCGGGCGGTGGAGAAGCGCGACCCGGACGCGGCGTAGACGTCGGTGCGCAGCACCCGCAGCACCGCCCACACGAACAGCCACACGAGCAGGAGGAACCCGCCGCGCGTGAGCTGCAGCACGAGAGCCTGCACGGTCACCTCCTGGGGCGGGCCGGGCGCGGGGCGCCCGGACGGACGGACTGGGGGCAGCGGTGTGCGACGGTGCCGGCCGGCGGGCCGGGGCCCGAGGGCGCGGCCCGCGCCGCACGGCCCCCGCCGCACACATGCGCTATCGAATGATCATCGTACTTGTGCGTAGCGGCATCCCGCCCGGCTCGCCGCCGCGCGGCGCGCCATCAGCACCGATCCCCCGGCGATGTGATCAGCGGAACTGGACGGCGATGTCGGTGTGGCCGATGCGGATGATGTCGCCGTGCGCCAGCTGCCACTCGGTGACGGGGTTGCCGTTGACCACGGTGCCGTTGGTGGAGCCGAGGTCCACGAGCAGCGCCACCGCGCCGTCCCATTGGATGTCGGCGTGCCGGCGCGAGACGCCCGTGTCGGGCACGCGGAACTGGGAGGCCTGGCCCCGGCCGATCACGTTGGAACCCTGGCGCAGGTCGAAGGTGCGGCCGCTGCCGTCGTCGAGGAGCAGCCGGACGCCCTGCGTGCGCGGCTGCGACCAGGCGCCGTAGCCCTGCGTGGGCGGCGCCTCCTCCTGCGGCGGGTAGGCATAGCCGGGCTGGGCGGGCGCGTCGGCCTCGTACGTCGGCCGGCCCGGATAGGGCTGGCCGCCGTAGTACGGGTCGGCGTACTGCGGATCGGGGTGGCGGGGCGCGCCGTAGCCCTGATCCGGGTACTGCGGGCCGCCGTATTGAGCGCCGCCGTACCGGGGATCGCCGTATTGGGGGTCGCCGTATTGGGGATCCGGTTGCCGGGGGTCCGGGTAGTGGGGACCGGGGTTCTGGGGATGGGGGTGCTGGGGATCGGGGTATCGGGGATCGGCCTGGGCGCCGTAGCCGGGATCGCCGTAGCCGGACTGGGCCTGGGCGTCGTAGCCCGCCTCGCCCTGAGCCATCTCGCCGGGGCCGGACGCGCCCTGACCCGTCTCGCCGCGGCCGGGGCCGGCGTCGTCCTGCTCGGGCGGAGGCGCGTACCGCCCGGGCCCGGACGGCTCGGCGTAGTGGGGGTGTCCCTGCGGCGGATCCTCGGTCTGCGCATTCCCCCCGAACTGCTGCCGTGCGGCGTCCCGGCCCTCGCGGGCGTCGGCGTCGCCGCCGCGGGCGGAGGCGGCTGCGGCACCGGCGGCCGCGATTCCGGCGGCCCCGGCGGCACCCGCTGCTCCGGCGGCGGCACCGTAGGCCGGGGCGTCGTAGCGGGCGCCGCTGTAGGCCTGGTGCTCCTGCGCGTACTCGGAGGGGGGAGCCGGGGAATCGGACAGCCGCCCGCCGCCGCGCGGCTGGTAGCGCTCGGAGGGCAGGGGGCGGTCTTGCCGGGGCTGCTGCGGCGGGCTCTGCTGCTGGGGCTGTTCGGGTCGCCGGGGCGGCACGGGCGGCACGGGCTCGGACGAGACGGAGACGCCGGCATCGGGGTCCATGGCGCCCTGGGCGCGGAACTGGCCGGTGTGCAGGTTCGGCGAGCTCTGCAGCTCCACCGAGACGTCGCCGTACGTCTGCCAGCCCTGCTCCTCGATGTAGCCGGCGAGGTGCCTGGCGAAGCTCCGCAGCGTCAGCTCGGCGTCCGAGGTGAGGTTCTGCTCGTCCGAGTCGCTGACGGTGAGGATGTAGTGGTTGGGCACCACCGGCTGGCCGCCCTGGACCTGCAGGCCGTCGGATGCCTCGCGGCGCAGCGCTGACTCGACCTCGGCCGGCATGATCTTGCCGCCGAAGACCCTGGCGAAGGCGTCGTCGACGGCGCCCTCCAACTTGCGCTCGAAGCGCTGCACGAACCCCACCGACTGCCTCCTTTCCCCGCCGCGCGGCCGGCCCCCGCGTGAGCGGAGGTTTCGTCACCGGCCTGCAGAAGGAACTCTCCTGGTCGTACAAGGATACTGGGCGGGTATGGCTACACCGGTCCGTATCGAGTGTCAACCATTGTCGCCGCATCCGCGCGTCTGCGCATCGACGCAGATCACACCGGGCGCCGGGGCGGGATTTGAGGGCCGCGCGAACCGCGTGCTAGTCTCGATGCCGTTGCTCGGGCGAGTGGCGGAATGGCAGACGCGCTGGCTTCAGGTGCCAGTGTCCTTCGGGACGTGGGGGTTCAAGTCCCCCTTCGCCCACCATGAGGGGTTCCATGCAGGAACCGTAGCGAGGTCAGTCTGGAGAAGTCCAGGCTGACCTCGCTTTTTTCGGGTTAATTGCCAAATTGTGTGTATGGCTGTCGGCGTGTCGGGGTGGTCAGTGGCTGCGGCCGGCCCAGCCGTGCTGGATGCCGTTGCCGTCGTCCCAGCTGAAGCCGGTGCCGAATTCCGGGCCGATCCGCTCGTCGGAGACGGGGGTGTGCCGAGGGCGTTTCGGTGGCGGGTTCCAGTGCTCGGGGCGGGTCAGGCTCCATGGGGAGCGTGGCTGGGCGGTGCGGCTGTTGAGGAACCATTCGGCGGCTCTGCGGGCGTGTTCGGCGGGCAGGCCGCGGTGGTTCCGGAAGAGGTCTTTGAGGGCCTTGTTGGGGCCGCCTTCCAGGGGGGAGGTCGTCCTCGGCAGCGGATCGGCGGGGCCGGTCAGCCGTGGGTCGATCCAGGTGAACAGATGCTCGCGGGCGATCAGGCGGCGGAACAGGAATCGGGTCTTGCGCAGGTCGCGGTGGGTGTACCACCACTGGCTGGTCTCGGAGACGCCGCGCGGCCGGGTGGTGTGGGTGCGGGCATAGGTGCGGTGCCGCAGGAACCGGTCCCAGCGCTGTTCCCAATCGTTGTAGGCCTGCAGCCACACGACGGCCTGATCGGCGTCGCGGATGTTCATCAATGCCCTGGTGAGGGCGAGGATTTCGCGTCCGGCATCGAGTCTGGGTGTGAGGGTGTGGTGGCGGCGCACGGTCTGGAGTATGTGGAAGTAGCAGCGCTGGATGCGTGTGGCCGGCCAGTCCTCGGCGAGTGCGGCCTCGATGCCCCGGCCGCCGTCGATGACCACGATGCGGGGCGCCGGCTGGCGCTGCAGGATCTGCTGCCAGGCGATCTTCTTCTCGCGGTCGCACCACTGCCAGTCCACGACGTGGGTGCCGTCGTGGGCGATGAGCAGGCACCAGCGCTGGAAGTAGGTGCCGTCGAGGAGCAGTACCGGTGCGGGCGTGGCCGGCGCCGGTGGTGTCGGGACGGTGATGTTCCAGCACCATGCGGTGGTCCGGAAGAACGTGCGCGGGCTTGTGGCGAGCTCGCCGGGCCTGCGGCCGTCGAGGAGCCAGGCGAGGAAGGCGTCGAGTTCGGCTTTGCGGGTGATGTCCGGGCGTGAACGGGTGGTCGAGGCGCCGCACGTGCGGCAGCGCCAGCGGGTCCTTCCGGCGCTGGTGGTTCCGTTCTTGACGAGTTTGTGGCCGCATACACCACACGACGGCGCGTTCCGGGGACCTGACACCGAACATGCTTTCAGAGCATGTTCACCACCCCGTCAACCGAGGTCAGGCAAGGGAAATCAGCGATCCTGTACACACAATCTGGCAATTAACCCCTTTTTTCGTGTGGACGGCGGCCGGGGTGCACTCGTCGGGACTCCTTGGGAGGAGTCCCGAAGCGGTCAGTCTGGGGTGGTGGCGGACGAGCGCAAGCTGTCCGTGAGTGAGCCCGTCGCGGGTGCGCTTGATGGTTGGCCGGCCAGCTCAGTCGCGGGTGCTGTGGAGGTCCGCGGCCTGCAGGTGGCGATAGAGCGTCGCGCGTGACCACCCGACCAGCCGGGCGGCCTCGGCCGCGGTGCGCCCCTTGCTGCGGGCATCACGAGCGACGGCGAGCTTGTCTGCGACCTCATCGGGGTCGACCGGGGGTCGGCCGAACCGGGTGCCCGAGGCCTTCGCGGCGGCGATGCCGGCGTTGACGCGTTCGGTGATTAGTTCGCGTTCGTATTCGGCCAGTGTGGCGAGCATTCCGAGCATGAGCCGGCCGTTGGCGGTGGCCGGGTCGATCGCGTCGGCTATCGAGCGCACGTCGACGCCTTTGTCGCGCAGCAGGTTCACCGTCGAGAGCACATCGAGCAGAGACCGGCCGAGCCGGTCGATCCGCCAGACCACGACGACGTCGCCGGACTCGGCGTAGTCGAGGAGCTTCTTCATTGCGGGGCGTTCGGCGCCAGCACGGCGCCCCGAGGTGACATCGGAGAACACATCGCGACGCTGCACACCGGCGCCGACGAGCGCGTCGAGCTGCAGACGTGCATCCTGGTCGGCCGTGCTGACCCGCGTGTACCCGAGAAGCCTCATGCCGGCCAGCATGCCCCAACAACCCATAGCGGCATCACTTCTGAGACGAATGGCGGCGATACGGGTATACAAGACACAGTCCGGACCGGTGACGTCCAGGCCGCCCGCTGTCGTTCTCAGAAGTCGGCTGCACGGATGTCAGAAGTGTGCTGCGCACGCCCTTTCGTCGCCGTCTCCTCGTTGAGTATGGCCAGGGTGCGTTCGCGGATCTCGTCGGCCTGTGTGTCGATGTCGTCGATGAGTGCGTCGAGTCCGGCCAGGCGGGTGTGGTCACGGCGCCGTGCGGCGATGCCGCGGTCGAAGTACGCGCCGAGCCGTACCGGCTCGGCGATAGCGGTTTCGGTGGCCGGGCGCGGCCTGTCCTGGGCCGGCTCGCGCGGGGGTGGTGTGTGGCCGGGCGCGGTGCCGGTCAGGTGGGCGCGGACGATCGTCCCGATCGCGGCGGCCGTGAGGGGTTGTGGGGCGAGTGGCAGGTAGCCCCACCTGTCGATGCGGGTGAATACCGGTGCGCCCGGGTAGCGCAGGTTCGCGGCCGCGTCGGGCAGTGCGGCGCGGTGAAGCCGGTCGGCGAGGGCGTGGGTGCTCGGGTGGGTGTCGACGAACTCGAGCACCGCGGCCCACCGGTGCAGGGCTGCCGCACCGTCGTCCGGCAACGGCACTGGCAGCCGCGCAGTGGTCACGGTCGAATCGCCGCAGTTGAGCGTCGTCAGGTCGCGGCGGCGTAGCCCGGCGATGGCGGCGTAAGACATGCCGGAGGCGGCCAGGGCCAGCAGCGCCGCGTCACGGCGGCCGAACAGGCCGGCAGGCCAGCCCGACGCCGGCAACAGAGCCATCACCTCGTCGACCCGGTGGCGCAGCGCGGCGAGGCGGGCGGCCCGCCGGGAGTCCAGGATTGCGCGAATGGGTTCGGACCTGCCCGGGGCGGGCAGGCCGCAGTGCGTGTGGGCGTGGTTGATCGCGGACATGCGGCGCCGCTGGGCCGCGGGGGTCGCCGGGTGCTCGGCGAGGAATGCGGCGAGCGTCGCGGGGGAGGCGGGCAGCGCGGCCGTGTCGGTCGCGGCGCACCAGTCGGTGAACAGGGCCCAGTCGTGCCGGTAGCGAGCGGGCAGATCCGCCGGGCGCAGGGGCCGGTCGGCACGGGTCTGAGCGGTCTCGCCGGCACGGGTCTGGGCGGTCTTGCCGGTGGTGGTCATAGTCCGAGGGTGGTGACGGCGTTGCCGATCAGCGGGGCGTGTTCGCGGGCGTAGACCTCGAGCATGGCGGGGCTGGCGTGGCCGGTTTGCCGCATGATCGCGTGCGCGTCCGCCCCGGCGCGGAAGGCCTGGGTGACGAACCCGGCCCGCAGGCTGTGCCCGCCGAGGCGGGCGACGAATGCCGGGTCGTAGCCGGCGGCGGCGGCCCGGCGGCGGATCATCTTGTGCACCGCCGCCCCCGACAGGGCCGTGGCGGCGATGTGGCCGGCGCCGCGGATCGGGCGGAACACCGCCGCGCCCGGGTCCGGGATACGCGGCCAGCGGCCGTGGCAGACGTGCGTGTCCGGTTCGTCGGGGCGGCGCAGCAGCCGGATGACGGCGGGCCGCCCGCCGGTATCCGAGGCGGCGATGACGTGCAGCCAGCGGAGGTAGGCGCACGGGCCGCATGCGGCGGCCGTGTGCCCGTAGGGCACGGCCTTCGTTGTCCCGCGCCCGTCCTGGTCGGTTTTCGATGTGCCGATGTGCAGGTGGATGCCGTCGCCGCGGTGCCGTGTGATGTCGCCGATCGTGAGGGCGACGAGTTCGCTGCGCCGCAGGGCCGCCGCGAAGCCGAGCAGCAGCAGCGCCGTGTCGCGGCGGGCGTACACCCGCGCCGCCCACGTGTTCGCCTGGGCGGCGGTGGCGGAAAGGATCGTGGTGATATCGGCGGTGAGCAGCGGGGCGACCTGGCGCACGGGCCGCTGCCCGGCGGCGGCGTAGGTGCGGCGGATCCCGGCGAGGGTGGCGGCCACCAGCGGGGCCGACGCGGGGCTGGGGTGTCCGGCGGCCCGGTGGGCGTGCCCGAGCGCGGCGGCCCAGCGGGCCAGGGTGGCCGGGGCGTACGCGTGCTCGCCCGCGTCGGTGACCGCGGCGGCGGCGTCGGTGAGATACGCGGCGATCACGGCCGGATCGGCCGGCAGCGGCGTGTGTCCGCGGGCGGCGGCCCACCCGGTGAACCGGCGCCAGTCCGCGGCATAGGCGCGCCGGGTGTTCGCCGCCGCGGACGCGGTGACCGCGGCGGTGATGCGGCCGGCGTCTAAGGCGTCGACCGCGGTGAGCAGTCCGCGCGGGCGCGTGGCCGTCGCGGCGCCGGAGCGGGGGGCAGGGGTACCGGTCACGGCGCCCAGGCTAGCGGCGGGTACCGACAGGTCCCGCCCGCCGCGCCCACACGCGGCGTTTCCGGCGGCAGCGGCCCGCTTCCGGGCGATTCAACGACGCGAAAACCCCTCGCCTGGGGTTTCGCCGGCCCGGGTGCGATAAGGGCAGTTATCGTGCCCGACCCCGCGCACACCGGCAGTGACACGGGACGCGGTCCCGTTGGGGCGGGTGTAGCGTCCGGAATGCGCTGCCGATTGTGCGGTTCAAGAGGTGCTGGCACGGTGACCGTTGCGCCGGTCGGGGCGCTGCAGGCTGGCGAAGTCGCGCCGATGTCTTCGTCGTTTGTGTCGTGGCCTGGCACTTTAGGTGAGTCGGGTGACGGACCGCGAGATCACCGGGCGGGCGAGCGCCGACCACCGTGCACGGCTCCGCAGCGAGACACTCGACCGCGAACTCGGTGGATGCAGTGTGCTGTCGGCCTGACAGATGATTCATCGCTGTACCGGACCATGGCGCGCGGCGGGCGTTCCGACGCCCCGGAACGTGCGCCGCCAGGGTGCGGGAAAACAGGATGACGCTAGCGCACAGCGGACACCGTGCCGGAGATATCGTCCGGCCGAAACGGCGGCGGGTCACCTGAAGTGGACCCCGGATTCTGGACAGTCCGATCGCCGGACGTAGCGACACGCCTCGTGGCAATGGCGACATCACCGCACATGCGCTTCATCGTGTGTGGCCGGATGGGTCGTGGGCGGTCGCCCCGTCCTGATGCGGCGGCCCGCTGTGCACGGTTGCCATGGTGGTAAACGGTGCTGTCAGGGTGGGCCACAGGTGGCGGCGGTGGACGATCAAGGCGCCGACGGTGATAGCGCCATATACGCCGGTGAGAATCAGCCTGCCGTCGGTGGAGGTAATCGGGAACTGCACGATGAACAGCGCCAACAATGCCCATGCGGTGCCGCGACCGAACCGGAGCGTCATGATGAGGGCGACTCCCATCAGTGTCTGCGCGGCGGTGAGCAGCATTTCCTCGGCCTGGCGTGCATCCAGGGGTAAGGATGTGCCGCCGCCGCCGGCGAGATAAGCCAACGGCAGCGAGCCGACCAGCAAAGTCCACTGGTTGACCTTCGAGGAAATCAACGTGGCGATCGCGGCGGTGCCCTTGCCCCGGTAGGCGAAGATCGCGGCAATGATGAACTCCGGGGCCTCCGACGCGAGCGGTGCGAGCCACTGCACCAACAAGAACCGGTCGATACCGAGTTCGCCGCCCGCATCGATCAGGGAGTTGGCGAACGGCTCGGCGCACAGCAGGATCACCCCGGCCGCCACGACGAACAGCGCCGCGACGGTGCAGCGCCGTATGCGGCGAGGCAGCGCGCCCAGGGCCGCGGCCGTGCCCACCAGGTCGGGTTCTTCGACCTCGCCGCGGGTGAGTTTGAACAGATAGAACCCGAACCAGCCGATCAGCACCACGCTCACGGCCAGGTGGATCTGCCCGGTCGCCGGCATCACGAACGCGATGACACCGGCGATGAGTAGGAACCCGAGTTCGACCCGGTTGGACGAGCCGAGCAGCAGGCCGCGGACGGGTTGTTTCGTGGCACGTTTCGCGACGGCGACCGCGATGAGCACGACCACCGGCCAGCCGAGTCCCATCAGCAGCCGGTTCGACCCGGTCATGTTGGCTGCCGCGTACGCGATATAGGCGGGGTCGTGGCCTGCGGTGAACGCGTAGTACAGGTCGATCGCGTACTCGGGTAGCACGGCGATCAGGGCGAGTACCGCGATCGCCAGGCCGCCCGAGACGTCGACCTGCGCGGCCTCGGCCGCCCAGGCGAGCAGGAAACTCGCCGCGACGACCGCGGCACCGTAGATCGCGAGAGCGACCAGCGGATCCGGGTCGAGTCCGCCCAGGCGCACCACCATCGCCGGGATGATGACCACAGCCGCGATTGACAGGGAACGCCACAGTGCCCAGCCCGGCGGCAGCGAATGCCGCCCATCCCCGGCACGCGCAGAATCGACAATCATCGCCTACTTGATCCCTTTATTGGTGGCCGGGACACCCCCACGAGAAAATGCGAGTCCTCGGGCGACGTCACCGTGTCGGTCCGAAGGTCTCGCTTGCCGACAATCCCCTCTGGGATGCCGGTGGAGGGCCGGGCACCGCCAGGCGCCAGCATGTCGACCATCCGCCCGCTATGGCCGTGACCAGCAGCAGCGGGAAACTACTCCCCTTCGCTGTTGGCGACAGTACACAGGCCTAAACGTCCACGCAAAATACGCTGCCGCCTGATTAGAACAGTTCGTAGGTGCGAAATAAATAGTTTGAAAATTCGTCTTTAATGAACGCGGATGATGCACGTTTCCGAATTCCTATTGCCACAACGAGATCTTCGCGCCTTTGCGCAGCAATGGAATGGCCGACCCGTGCGGAAACGGTTGGGCTACCGCGACGTAGCGCCGGCCATGTGGCCATGTCGATGTCGTCGGCGTGGCGGCCGCCGCGTGCCCTCGCCGCACGAACCATGTAATAATCTGCGTATGGATGCAGGTATGCAGCTATGCCGGTGGAGTTCGGACAGTCGGTGCGTCGAGCGTGCGGTCGAGGTGTTTGGCGTCCTCGTCGACGGCAGTCGACTGCACAGCATCCTGGCGCTGGGCGATGCCGGGGGGAAGTCGGTCAACCGACTGGCAAATGTCGCCGACAAGTCGCCGGCCGTGATCGCGCAGCATCTGTCCCAGCCGCGGATGGCGCGCGGAGTCGCCCTGCGGCAGGATGGCCAGCGGGTTGTCTACCGCCTGGCAAACGAGCGCGCTTTACAACTGGTTTCGAATGCGATCTTCCAGGTCGAGCGTTCCGCCGGGGGCACACCGTGGCACCACCGCACCGAGGTTCCCCGAACGCAGTCGAAGGCGGACTGATGTTGTCGGTGCTGCGCAACGCGGCCTATGCGCGGCTGTTTGCTGCGCAGGTGGTCGCATTGCTGGGCACTGGTCTGCTGACGGTTGCGCTGGGGCTTTTGGCGTTCGACCTGGCCGGTAGCGCGGCCGGATCGGTGATGGGCACGGCGTTGACCATCAAGATGGTCGCCTACGTGGGCGTCGCCCCGCTGACCGCCGCATTGGTCGACCGACTGCCGAAAAAGACGGTCCTGGTAAGTGCAGACGCAGTCCGTGTGCTGATCGCGCTCATGCTGCCCTTTGTCACCGAGGTGTGGCAGATCTATGTGTTGGTGTTCGTGCTGCAATCCGCCTCGGCCACGTTCACCCCCGCGTTCCAATCCCTGATCCCCACGGTCCTGCCCGATGCGCATCAATACACCCGCGCATTGTCGCTATCACGACTGGCCTACGACCTCGAATCTCTGCTGGCCCCCGCGATCGCTGCGGCACTGCTGGCCGTGGTCAGTTACAACAACCTGTTCGTCGGCACCGCGGTCGGATTCGCCGCCTCCATCACCTGCGTGCTGGCCGCCCGGCTTCCCGCCCGCGCCGAGAGATCCAGTGGTTTGTCGTTCCGCCGCCGTCTCACCGGGGGCATGGCGGTGCTCGCCCGCACCCGCACGCTGCGGTTTTTGATGCTCGCCAACATCACCGTCGCCGCGGGCACCGCGATCGTGATGGTCAATTCCGTCGTCTACGCCCGCGGCGTGTTCGACCGCGGGGACACGGCGCTCGGGAGCATCCTGGCCTGCTACGGGGCCGGGTCACTACTGGTGGCGTTGGGCACCCCGCGCATCGTCGATCGCATCGGCGTGATCCGCACGATGATGGCCGGCACCGCCGTAATCACAGCGGCTCTGGGGGTCGCGGTGGCCGTTACTGCCCAGGTCACCGGCTCCGCAGTCGGGTGGGGGTGGCTGCTCGGTACGTGGCTGTTGCTGGGTGTGGGCACATCGTTGGTCAACACACCATCGGCGCGACTACTCGCCGAGGCCTCCACCGAACAGAACCGAAACCTCGTATACACGGCGCAGTTCGCGCTTTCGCACGCCTGTTTCCTTCTCACGTATCCGGTCGCGGGCTGGCTCGGCGAAACCAGCCTGACCCTCGCCGCCGCCGTCCTGACTGCCATCGCGGCACCCGCCGCGTTCGCAGCGATCGGCCTGGCCATCACCCGACGGATGACCCAGCCACATCAACATTCGTGCCGCGCTGCCAATGTCCGCGCCGACAGAACGCATGATCGTTGACGGTCGCCTACGCGCAGAACCCGAGCCATGGCCGCTGCCAGTGGTAGTATATGCGTATGCGTGAAGGTAACGAGGTATGCACGTTTGGGGTGGCGAGCGAGTACGTCGATCTGGCGGCCGAGGTGTTCTCGCTACTCTCGGATGCGACGCGGATCCGGCTGATACTGGCGCTGCGCTCCGTCGAGTTGTCGGTGGGCGAGCTGGCCGAGCAGGTGGGCAAGTCGCCCACGGTGGTCTCGCAGCATCTGGCGAAGCTGCGGTGGGCCAAGGTCGTCCAGGCCCGCCAGGATGGGACCCGCGTGTATTACAGCCTGATCGACGAGCATGCACGGCAGTTGGTCGATCATGCGGTGTTCCAGGCCGAACACGCTGTGGACATGCTGCCCCGGCACCACCTCGGTGAGCACCCGTCCCCGGGCGAACTCGCCGATCGCGGTTAGCGCGCGGGCATGAGTACTACGCCAGAGTTGCGTCAGGGCACTGCACCGGCCACGGGTGGGCCGAGCCTACGGGGCGCGTGGGGCCGGATCGACCGGCACGACCTGGCCCGCACGGTCTTCGTGGCCGCCTGCGCGATCGCGGTGGCCGCGGGCGTGGTCGGCCCCTGGCCAGCGGTGCCGGTGATCGCGGTGGCCGGACTGGTGGCGGGGTGCTGGCCGATCCTGCGCGAAGCGGGCGCGGATCTGCGGCGGCGCCGGATGAGCATGGAGCTATCCATGCTCATCGCGATCCTCGCGGCCGCCGCCATCGGCGCGTGGACCACCGCCCTGGTGGTCACCGCGTTCGTGCTGGCCGCCGAGATCCTCGAAGACCTCTCGATCAGCCGTGGCCGCGACGCTCTTTCCGACCTGATGGCGTTCCTCCCGTCCGAGGTGCGGGTCCGCGGCGACGACGGCCCGATTCGCACCATCGCCGTTGACCAGGTGGAGGCGGGCCAGACGGTGCTCGTCGCCCCGGGTGGCCGGGTCCCGGTCGATGGCACCGTGACGTGGGGCCGATCGAGCCTGGACCAGTCGCGGATCACCGGCGAATCCCTGCCCGTCGACGTCGCCGAGGGTGCACGGGTGTATGCGGGGTCGGTCAACCAGACCGGGGCACTCGAGATCACCGCAGATCGTGTCGGCGCCGATTCCTCGTACGGGCAGATCATCGACGCCGTCCGCGCCGCGCAGTCGTCCCGGGCCCCGGCCCAGCGTCTCGCGGACCGGCTCGCCGGATACCTGGTGTATTTCGCGTTAGCCGCAGCACTGATCACCTACGTGGCCACTCGGGATTTGAACGCGACGATCTCGGTGATCATCGTCGCCGGCGCCTGCGGGATCGCCGCCGGCACACCCCTGGCGGTTCTCGGGGCGATCGGCCGCACCGCACGGGCGGGCGCGTTCATCAAAGACGGCGTGCACCTCGAAACGCTCTCGACCGTGGACACCGTCGTGTTCGACAAGACCGGCACCCTGACCGCCGGTACTCCCACTGTCACGTACATCCATCCGGCCGGCGAGCATACCGTCGAAGAGGTGCTCGCGATCGCGGCCGCAGCGGAACTGTATTCCGAGCATCCGCTCGGCACGGCGATCGTCGCCCACGCACGGGTGCGCGGGCTGCCGGTGCGCGAGCCCGACAGCTTCGACTACCAACCAGGCCGCGGCGTCTGTGCCGAGGTCGACGGGCAGCTGGTCACCGTCGGCAACACCGACGCCGGCGCTCCAACCGGTGAGTGCCGCACACCGGCTGATGCCGGTACCGCGGTGCACGTGCAGGTCGGCGGCGTTCGTGCCGGAACGATCATCCTCGCTGACAGTGTGCGTCCGTCAGCCCGGCGCGCGGTCGCCGACCTGCAGGCAATGGGACCACGGGTGGTGATGCTCACCGGCGACAACCCCGCCGCCGCGGCCCACATCGCGGACGCAGTGGGGATCGACGACGTCCGCGCCGGGCTGCTGCCGCAGGACAAACTCGCCCAGATCAATGCCGAGCTGGCTGCGGGCCGCACCGTGGCCATGGTCGGCGACGGCGTCAACGACGCCCCGGCCCTCGCCCAGGCCAGCGTGGGTATCGCCATGGGCAGCGGCACCGACATCGCCCGCAGCGGGGCCGATATTATCCTGGTCAGCTCGGATCCGGCCGACCTCGTGCACACCCTGGCGGTAGCGCGCCGGACACGGCGAATCGTGATGGCCAACTTCGTCGGCACCATCGCCGTCGACCTCGTCGGCATGGCGCTGGCCGGCTTCGGCCTACTCGGCCCGGTCCTGGCTGCACTGGTGCACGTGGGCAGCGAATCAGCGTTCATCCTCAACTCCGCCCGCCTGATCCCCGCCCGGAATAATCAATCGGCAGATCCGCGGCCACCGTCAGTGGGCTGACTCGCGGGTAAGCCGCTCTCCACCGCCGAGATCACCGCCCACTGCGGCAGGCGACTGTGTCGAGCGGGCATGCATGCCGATACCGATCTCTACGGGCGCCGCCGCGTTAACGGCCCGCGTCCCCGCACGTGCGGTCCGCAGCAGGCGCGGGCTTCCCGCTGCCCGATGCAGCCACGAGTGCGCAGCCGATCAGGCAGCGTGTGACGCGCCGCGTGGCCGGCGATCGAGATACCGAGGTCAATGTGGTGCGCAGTGCGGTGACGGCGGTCATGGGTGAACTCCTGACACGTGCGGGCGGTATTCGGACGTTGTGCCCGTGGGCGGGACTGGGCCGCTGCTTACGCGCGGTGGTGGCGCATTCGGCCGCGGTGAAGTCCACTGTCGCGTGCGCACTGCCGCACGCGAGCTTGGAGCCGGATGTGGCGCAGCGGCAACGGTCACCGCCGCGGCGCGCGCGCCCGTCTCCTAGGCGACGACGAAGCGATAGTCGATTCGTCGCGGTCCCTGAGTATTCCCCATCCTTGCACAATACCCTCACGGGGTATACGTTCGTGACGTGAGCGATGATACCCCCCACCCGTATTAATTGTGGCTTTCCTGCTAGATGCGGATGTTCGAGCCACCCACGACCGCTACTGGGTGTGGTCACACCCGGTACGCGAAAGGAGTACCTGCCATGACCGATACGAACTTCACCGTCACGGGCATGACCTGCGATCACTGTGTCCTCTCGGTGACCGAGGAAGTCAGCGAAGTGCCCGGCGTGACCGGCGTCGACGTCGACCTCCCCACGGGACGCCTCACCGTTACCAGCGGGGCACCCATCGATGCTGACAAGATCCGCTCCGCAGTCCGCGAGGCCGGCTACGAGGTCACCAACTGATTCACCTCGTGGCCGATGCGGATCCGACCGAGCTCGCGGGAGGACAGACCGCTCGCGCCGACGGGACACCCACCCGAGAGCCTCCGGCCGATTCCGGCAACGCTCTCGAGAAAGGACCAACCGATGAGCGCGCACAGCGATATTGCGCCACTAACCGGCGGAAATCAGGTCGAACTGGCCATTACGGGCATGACGTGCGCTTCGTGCGCGAACCGTATTGAGCGCAAGCTCAACAAACTCGACGGCGTGAGCGCCGCAGTGAACTACGCCACCGAAAAAGCCAGGGTCACCTACGATGACGGGGTCGACGAGTCGGCTCTGATCGACACGGTCGCGCAGGCCGGATACAGCGCCGAGTTGCCGAAGACCGTGGCGCCGGATGCCGCCGGCGGCGCCGGCGAGCGTGATGAGGACGCCCCGGTGCGGGCGCTACGCGACCGGGTCATCATCGCGGCGGTGCTGAGCGTGCCGGTGATCGCGATGGCGATGATCCCGGCGCTGCAGTTCACCAACTGGCAGTGGCTCTCGCTGACGCTGGCGGCCCCGGTGATCGTGTGGGCGGGCTACCCGTTCCACAAGGCGACCTGGACGAACCTCAAACACGGCGCGGCAACCATGGACACGCTGATCTCGATGGGCACCGGCGCGGCCCTGCTGTGGTCGCTGTATGCGTTGTTCTTCGGCACCGCCGGGGAGCCGGGGATGACGCATTCGTTCGAATTCGCCATCGCCCGATCCGACGGCGCGGCCAATATCTACCTGGAAGTCGGCGCCGGGGTGGTCACCTTCATCCTCCTGGGCCGGTACTTCGAGGCCCGCTCCAAGCGCCGCGCGGGATCGGCATTGCGGGCCTTGCTCGAGCTGGGCGCCAAGGAGGTTACGGTCCTGCGCGGCGGCCGCGAGGAACTGATCAGCGTCGACCAGTTGGCCGTCGGTGACCGGTTTATTGTGCGCCCTGGCGAGAAGATCGCCACCGACGGCATGATCGTCGAAGGTGCATCCGCCGTCGACGCGTCGATGGTCACCGGCGAATCCGCGCCGGTCGAGGTCAGCGCCGGAAACTCGGTGGTCGGCGCCACGGTCAATGCCGGCGGGCGGCTGGTGATCGAAGCCACCCGGGTCGGTGCGGACACCCAATTGGCGCAAATGGCCCGCATGGTCGAGGACGCACAGAACGGCAAGGCTCAGGCGCAGCGTCTCGCAGACAGAATCTCGGGCGTTTTCGTGCCGATCGTCATAGTATTGGCTATTGCGACATTCGTCGGCTGGGCCGCCGCAGGCGGCGCCATGGCCACGGCGTTCACAGCGGCGGTAGCGGTGCTGATCATCGCGTGCCCCTGCGCTCTGGGTCTGGCTACGCCGACCGCGCTGATGGTCGGCACCGGTCGCGGTGCCCAGCTGGGCATCCTGATTAAGGGCCCGGAAGTGCTCGAGACCACCCGCCGAGTCGATACCGTAGTGCTCGATAAGACCGGCACCGTCACCACCGGGCAGATGAGCCTGATCGACACGATCGTCGCGGACGGGGAAGACGTAGATCAGCTGCTTCGGCTGGCGGGCGCGCTGGAGAACGCCTCCGAACACCCGATCGCGCAGGCGATCGCCAAGGGCGCGATCGACCGTGTCGGCGCACTGCCCGCAGTCGAGGACTTCGCCAACGTCGAAGGTCTCGGCGTGCAGGGCATCGTCGCCGACGGCGAGGCCAGCAGCGCGGTCCTGGTCGGGCGTCCTCGGCTGCTGGCCGACTGGTCGCAAGACCTGCCCGCCGACCTGGCGGCCGCGATGACCGCCGCGGCACAGAAGGGCCAGACTGCGGTCGCGGTCGGCTGGGACGGTAAAGCCCGCGGCGTGCTCGTGGTCGCCGACGCGATCAAACCGACCTCGGCAGAGGCGATCCGGCAGCTTCGTGGCCTCGGACTGGCCCCGGTGCTGCTCACCGGTGACAACACCACCGTCGCCCACACGGTTGCCGCGTCGGTGGGAATCGATCGCGACAATGTGATCGCCGAGGTCATGCCCGCCGATAAGGCCCAGGTCGTCACACGGCTGCAAGAGGAGGGCAAGAAGGTCGCGATGGTCGGCGACGGTGTCAACGATGCCGCCGCGCTGGCGCAAGCGGATCTCGGATTGTCGATGGGCACCGGTACCGACGTGGCGATCGAGGCATCGGACATCACCTTGGTCCGCGGTGACCTGCGCGCCGCGGTCGATGCGATCCGACTGGCGCGTCGCACGCTCGGCACGATCAAAGGCAATTTGTTCTGGGCGTTCGCCTATAACGTTGCTGCTCTCCCGCTGGCGGCAGCGGGCTTGCTCAATCCGATGCTCGCCGGCGCCGCGATGGCGTTCTCCTCGGTGTTCGTGGTCTCGAACAGCCTGCGGCTACGCGGGTTCACCGCTGCGGACACGTCCGCCGATACAGACGCTGCATCCGCAGACGCGGCGGCGCAACGGCAGCCGGCGACCATCTGACCACCGACTCCGGCGGTGCCCGAACGGCCCGGCGGCCCTGATTGATCCGACACGACAGAAAGAGGGAATCTCATGTCCACCACCAGCACCTACCACGTCACCGGCATGACCTGCGGCGGCTGCGCCGGCAAGGTCACCGGCCACGTCGAGCAGATCCCCGGTGTCAGTGCCGTCGACACCGATGTGCCCACCGGGCGCATCACCGTGACCGGCAGCAAGCCGGTCAGCGCGGCCGCAGTCCAGCAGGCAGTCGAACAGGCCGGTTACCGACTCGCCGCCAATTGACATGCCCGCAGGAGACCCGAACCCGCGCTGCGTCTCGGGCTACCGACCGCCGTCGGCCGGTAGATGGATCGGCGATCGTCGACTCAGCGCACACGCAGCGTCGACATCCAGACAGACGGGACCCGGTGCGCCGGACGTCACCGATTGACGAGTGCCCACACGGCGCCCGAGCCGACGCCGAACGCGATGATGCCGCTGGCAGCGCTGTACGCGGTATACAGCCCCGACCGGAGGATGCCGGCGTGCCCGGCCGTCTGCGACCGGGCGCCGGGGTCGTGGCCGAATGCTGGTGCGAGCCAGCGCAGGTAGTAGAACAAGCTGGCGACGCTGTTGATAGCGGCGACGATGGTCAGCCACGTGTAGCCGCCGTCCCACGCAGCGGCGAAGGTGGTCAGTTTGCCGATGAACACTGCGGTCGGTGGAGTGCCGGCCAGGCTGAGAAGGCTGACTGCCAGCGCTCCGGCCAGCCAGGGTCTGCGGCGTATCAGGCCGTGGTAGTCGGCCAGCGATTGCCGTTCCGGCACGGCGGCGATCACCGCGAACGCCGCGATGTTCGTCACCGCGTATCCGGCCAGGTACAGCAGCAGCGAGGGCAGGGCCAGGTCGCTGGCCCCGGCCACACACACCGGCAGCAGCATGTAGCCGGCCTGGCTGACCGTCGACCAGCCCAATAGGCGGCGTGGATCATTCTGGGCGAACGCGGCCAGGTTGCCGATCGTCATCGTTGCTACCGCCAGAACGGCGAGCAGTAGTCGCCAGTTGACGTCGGGATCAACCTCGTCGAAGAAGCGGTAGATGGCCAGGAGGCCGCCGATCTTCGGCACTGTCGTCGCATAGGCGGCCGCCCAGGTGGATGCTCCCTGCGCCGCGTCGGGCACCCAAAAATGCGCAGGCACCGCGCCTGCCTTGAACAATAGGGCGCCGAGCACCGCGACGACCCCGACGATGACCACCGCATCCGGGGCGCCGGGAACGGCCTGCGCCAGGTCGAGGTAGGTCGTCGCGCCGCCGGCCCCGTATAGAACTGTGACTCCGAGTAGCAGCCCGAGCCCGAACAGTGCGCCGAGCAGATAGGTCTTCAGTGTGGCCTCCGCCGCGGCGGGCGTGCGGGTCAGACCGATCAGCGCGTACAACGGGATGCTCGCGAGCAGAAAGCCGATCACGAGCACGAGCAGATCCGCCGCCCCGGCCAGCAGCAGCGTTCCGAGACCGGCCAGCAGCAGCAGCACATAGGCCTCGGACTCACGCTGAGTGTCGCGCAGCTCGTCGACACCGAGCCCGATCACCAACAACGTCGCGCCCGCCACGATCAGCGCAGCAACACCGCTGGTGGTGTCGACGGCGAAGCTGTCGGCGAACACGCGCCTCGGCGGGCCCGCCAGCGAGAACGCCGCGGTAATGACGCAGGCGAGCAGGGACGCGACCGTCAGCAATCGCGGAATCCATTGGCGGGTGCGGGGCGTGAACGATCCGGCGAGCAAGGCGATCACCGCCCCGGCGAACAGGCTGATCTCCGGGGCCATCGCCAGCGTGTCCGAGCCCATGTTCATCGCCATCGGCTCACCGCCCGACCAGGGCGGTGACGCCGGCAGCCGCGGGTTCGATCACATCGAGCAGCAGCCGCGGCAACACCCCGATCAGCGCACTGAGCACGAGAAGAAACCCGATCGATACGACCTCGGTCGGCCGGGCGTCGGCGAAACCGGTCGCGGACCCGCGCTGCGGGCCGGTCAGCATCTGCTGCAACGCCCGCAACAACACTGCGGCGATCAGCACGATGCCGGGCAGCGCCGCTGCGGCCACCACGGTGATGCCGATACTGCCGGCGAAGATCTGGAACTCGGCGATGAACCCGCTGAACGCCGGAATACCCAAAGAGGCGAACACGGCGACGGCGAACAGCGCAGAATAGCGCGGCGCCGCCGCGGCGAGCCCGCCGAACGAAGCCATCCGGTAGGTACCGGCCCGCTCGCGCAGCATGCCGGCGAGCAGGAACAACGCACCGGTGAGTAGCCCGTGGCTGACCATCTGGGTGACCGCGCCGGTGATCGCCACCTGCGCGGCCTCGGCGGAAGAGTCGGTGACCAACCCGGCCACTCCGACTGCCAATACGATGTAGCCCATGTGGTTGACCGAGGTGTAGGCGACCATTCTTTTGAAATCGGTCTGCGCGAGCGATACCAGCGCCCCGTAGAGCACCGAAACGATGCCGACCGCGACGATCACCCATGCCCACGCCCGCCAAGCCTGCGGCAACATGGGCATGGCGATGCGCACGAATCCGTAGGTCCCCATCTTCAGCAGAACGCCCGCGAGAATCGCCGAACCGGCCGCGGGCGCATCAGTGTGCGCGGGCGGTAGCCAGGTGTGAAACGGAAATGTCGGCGTCTTGATCGCGAGTCCCAGCAGGATCGCCGCCAGCACCAGTGCCCCGGTGGTCCCGTGCCCGTTGAGCGGTGTCTGCTCGGTGAGTTCGACCATGTCGAAGGTGTGCGGGTCGGCCGCCAGATACAGCCCGATAAACCCGAGCAGCAGCGCGAGGGAACCGAAGAACGTGTAGAGGAAGAACTTCAGCGCCGAGCGGGCGGCGTTGCCGTGCCCCCAGCCGGCGATCACGAAATACATGCCCACGATCGACAGATCGAAAAACACGAAGAACACCAGCAGGTCCTGTGCGACGAACAACCCGAGGCAGGTCGTCTGCAGCGCCAGGAACAGCGCTGCATGCGTGCGCGGCCGTTCCCGCTGGCGTAGCGCGTAGATCGCGCAGGCCAAAAACAGCACGTTCGTCAATACCACCAGCGGAAGCGACAATCCGTCGACGCCCACGTGGTAGCTGCTGTGCACGCCGGGGATCCACGCGACTTTTTGCTCAAATGCCAACCCGCCCGGCGGCGCGGATTCGGCCGCCCACATCCACGCCGCAAGACCGACCTCGATGACGGTGACCGCCACCCACGTGCCGCGGGCGACCATGTCGCGCAGACTCGGCATGCCCGCCAGTACGAGCGCGACTACAACCGGAAGGAATACGACGACACTGACCATGCGCTAGTTCACCGCCCAAAGCAGAACTGCGGCCGCGACCAGGACGACCACCGCCTGCACGTAGTACTGATGCAATTGCCCGGTCTGGGGCCGCCGTGCCAGGTGCCCGAGGCGCCGAACCTGCCGCGCACCGAGTTCGACACCGGCATCGACCAGTTTGTTGTCGGCGCGGCCCGCGGCAGCGGCCACGCGCGCCGTAGCCACCGCGACACCGCCGACACTCCGATCGAGAATCCGATCATCGAACCAGGCAAGCCCGTCGGCGGCGACGAGCACCGGACGGACCACCAGCGCGTGCGCCGCCGTCTCGAAGTCGAGCCAGCGCGCCGCCCACGCGGGTTCGGGCAGACGCAGCACGGCGACGACCGCGACAACGACCACGGCCAACACCGCCGACCCGACGAGTTCGGGCACGCTCGGTCCTGCCGGGGCAGGTAGGCCGATCGCGGTCGTCGCTGGTCGCAGCAGCGCCGGAAGCGCCAGAACCCCGCCCGCCGCGGCGGCGAGGGCCAACACGACCAGCGGCACCTGCTGCCACACGCGCACGTGCCCGGTGCCGGCCGCCGCAGCGCCCGGTTTCGAATGTGCGGGGTGCGCCGACCACACAACGACGATCATTTTTCCGGCATAGGCGGCCGATAGGGCCGCTGCGGCAAGGCCCACCGCGTACAGGGCCGGGTGCTCGGCCAGTGCTGCGGCGAGTACCTGGTCCTTGGTGGCCCACAACGACAACGGCGCGACGCCGGCCAGGCTGAGCGCGCCGACGGTGAACACCACGCCTATCAGCGGCCAGCGCCGTGCGGCGCCGCGCAGCCCGCCGAGTTGCTGGGTGCCCAGGGCCGCGAGCCAGGCCCCGGCGACGAGGAACAGCAGCGCCTTCGTCGCGGCGTGCGCGATCAGCTGCGCCGCGCCAGCGCCGGTGGCGGCGAGTCCGGCGGCGAGGACGACGAAACCGAGTTGCGCCGCCGTCGATGCGGCGAGGAGTTGTTTGAGGTCACGCTGTGCGACTGCCACCGCGCCCAATATCAACGCCGTCAGGGCGCCGATCCACGCCGTCGTCGTGGCCGCCCAGCCTGTCGCCTGCAGCAAGGGGGCACTGCGCAGCAGCAGGTAGCCGCCCATCGCCACCATCGCCGCGGAATGCAGTAGTGCGCTGACCGGGCTGGGGCCGGCCATCGCGCGGGAGAGCCAGAACGCGAACGGCAACTGCGCCGACTTGCCGACCGCGGCCACGAGGATCCCTGCTGCGATCACGTCACGCCATCCGGCGGGCACCTGGGGTAGTCCGGCCAGTGACATGCCGTGTCCCGCCGCCAGTGCCGCACCCGCCGCCAGATACAGCCCGAGGTCGGCGGTGCGGGTAGTGATGAACGCGGTCAGGCCGGCCGAGACGCGCCATTGTGCACGCCAGGAAAACCCGATCAACGCATACGACGCGGCGCCCATCACCTCCCAGGCGAACAGCAACGCGGGCAGTGTGGTCGCTGTCGCGGTCCCCATCACTGCAGCGACGAATAGCAGCATCAAGCCGTGAAAACGGGGGCGCGGCGTCACCGGCTCGGCGCCGGCGTAGACCAGCACGAGCAGCGACACCGCGGCGACCGCGGGAACGATCATCGCCGACAGTCCGTCGACGGACAACCCGAACGTGCTGCCGGCGACGAACGGGGCCGATACGGTCGGGCGTCCGGCCGCGACCGTGGCGGCGGCGCCGGTGACGAACACCGCCACCACCAGTGATAGGGGCACCGCGATGCGTTCGGCCCGTCGCCCGCTCAGACACAGCACAGCGCCGCCCACCCCCGGGGTCAGGACCAGCGACCACAGTAGGGCGTTCACTCGGACAAGTCCGTTGCCGTATCGGTCATATCCGCACCGCGTGAGCGGTGAAACAGGATCGCGACCGCGAAGCCCATCGCCATCTCGACGGTCATCGCGGCCAGCACGACCAGCAGCAGCACCTGCCCGTCGGCGGCGGGGAAAACGAACCACCAGATGCCGGCCGCGGCGACGATAATTCCGCCGATCATCAGTTCCAGGCCCATCATCACCATGACGACCACCTGTTGGCTCAGCGCCCCGTACAGGCCGATCGCGAACAGGGCCGCGGCTAGCACCAGGACTGTTTGCAACGTCATCGGCCCACACCTCCGTGCCGCGGGTCGGCCGGCGGGCGCGTGCGCAGATCGTCACCGAACCGGTCGTAGCGACCGCGGGCAGACGCAAGGGTCAGTGCCGCGACGATCGTCGCGAAAAGCATGGCGCTGACCGCGATCATCACCAGCATCTTCGGCCCCATGATCGCCTCGCCTAACGCGGCAGTGGTGTCCGGGCCGGGCGAGCCGCGCCGCTGCGGCCAGGGCACGGCCAGCGCGCCGCCGGCCAGGACGACGAACACCACAAACGAGACGGCAAGCGCACCTTTGTTGTTGTGCACCATGCTCATCGGCATCAACGCGGGGTTCATGCCCATCAGCATGATCATGTAGATCGCCATCACGGCCATCTCCATGATCATCATCAGCACGGTGATGACGCCGATATAGTCGGCCCGCAGCAGCAGCACGATCCCGCCGGCCGCGACGAACGAGGCCGCCAACGCGTACGTCGCACGGGCCATCGAGTCGACACGGAACACTGCCGCGCCGGTGACCACCGCGATGACCGCGAGGATCCAGAAGGCGACCGACTCCATAACCGACGTTGCAGGCATTCTCAACTCCCCACGATCACGACGATGGATACGACCAGAACTTGCAGAAGCGTCAACGGCAACAACACGATCCAGCCGATCTCGGCGAACCGGTCCGGGCGGAGCACCGCCAGGCGGCGACGCGCACCGACGAACACCACCAACAGCGCGAGCGTTTTGATCACCGTCCACGCCCAGGCAGGCAGTACCGGGCCCAAACCCCCGCCGAGAAACAGTGTCACGGCGAACGCCGCTCCCGCGGTCAGCAGAAGATAGCGGCCCACGAGCAACAGCAGCCGATCGGCTCCGGAAAGTTCGGCGAACACTCCGCTGGCGACATCGACGCCCGCGGCCGACGAAAACGGGCCCCACATCGAGAACGCGACCACGCTCAGACAGAACACCACGAACGCCACCGGAATCCACACCGCATACCAAAGTCCTTGCTGGGCGGCCACCACATCACCGACCCGCAGACTATGGGCAGCGATCACCGGCGCGGTCAGGGCGAACATCAACGGCAACTCGTAGCCCAGCGCCTGCGCCAGAAATCGGTAACCGCCCACGAGCGCGTGCGCACTGTTGGCGCCCCAACCCACCAACCACACCACTGCCCAGACAGCCACATCCATGGCGTTGAACCACACGATTCCGATGGGCATATCTGCGAGAGTCCACCGGCCCAGAGGCACGACGATGATCATCAGCAGCGCCACGACCAGCAGCCCCGCACCACCAGAACGCCATAACAGCACGTCGGCCGCGACGGTCCGGCGCCGGCGTTGCCGCAACAGCCGGGCGACTTCATCCACCGGTGCAGTCACACCCCCACGCACCGCAGCCCCGGCTTCGCGGGCCGCGAGCACACCATCGAGGCCTGCGGCCACGGCGGCAAGCACGAGCGTGACCGCTGCGGCGGCCAGTACCCACACTGGTCCGACCTGTATGATCTCACCCATGCGCGGCTCCGCCGCCACTGCCGACTGTGCTGTCGATGCGCGCGCCGATACCGGCGACCACCAGCCGCACGGACGCCACATCGAGCCCGGCCACATGTTCAGCCAAGAGTTCGGGGCTGATTGTCCGTGTCTCTGTCGCCGGCGAGGCGTCCCCGCCGAGCGCGGCGCGCGCGGCCGCCAACCATCTGCCGGGTACCGCACTCAGGTCGCTGGCCCCGCCGTCCGGGTCGGGAACGGTCAGGCCGCGCAGCGACCAGCGCAAGCTGCGGCTGCGGGTCACGCGCGTGCCCAGCCGCTCGAGAGCCCCGGTGCACTGCGCGATCGATCCGCCCGCCAGTGCCGCGTCCCGCGCGCGCCGGGCGGCCGCCGCGGCGCTGTCCCAGCCGGCGACCGCCAGCAAACGCGCCGCATCATCGCAAAGCAGAGCCGCATCCCCGCGTCCGGTGCCGCCTCGGTCGGCAGGCGTCTGTGCTCGAGCCTCCCCGGCGTCGAGTAGCCGCGCCCGCGCCTCGGCGACACGATCGCCCTGCATCGTGCACTCGAGTACCAACCCCGCCGGCCAGTGCGGCAACACGGGCCCCAACGGAACATGCAGCACGTCGAGGTCGAGACCGTCCGGGTCCGGCGCGCCTTCGGCCAGCGCAATCCCACCGGGCTCCATGTCCATGCCCCCGTGGCCCATGCCGCCGTGATCGTGGCCACCATGATCCATACCCTCGTGGCCCATTGGCACGTGATCGCCACTGTCATCGTCGTCCGTGTGCGGGGGGCCACTGTGGTCGCCGCCGGCATGGTCGCCGTGTCCGTCGCTGTCGTACGCATGGTCGTGGTCTATCTCGTCGTGGCCACCGTGATCCATGTGCGCATGGCCACCGTGGTCCATCGGGGTGTGACCGTCGGAGGTGTGGTCCATACCGCCGCCCGGGGGCGGGTCGACAGCGCGTCCACTGGCCTCTTCCCGCTGGGACGCATCGTCGAGCAGGGTTCGGGCGGCGTCGTCGAGCGCCGCGCCGGCCGCAGCGCCCTGCTGGGCTGTTACCCGGGCCCGCGGGCCGGGCATCTGCTCCCACACCGACTCCAGGACGCCGCGCAGCTCGGGGCCGGGCGTACCGCAGACGAGGAGCACGTCCGCATCTGCGGGCGAGTCGGCCACACGCCACCCGCGCGTGCTCACCGCCTGTTCGCCTGCCATCCGCGTGTACTGCCACCCGGGAACTTCGACGATCAGCACGTGCGCGGCCCGTACCGCCCGCCGGGCAAGTAGTGTTCTCAGACCCATCGCAGCGCCCCCTCGCGCCAGGCCCACACCACCGCGCACATCAGCACCCCGAGGAACACGAACATCTCGGCCACGGCTTCGACGCCGACCTGGTCGACGACAACGGCCCACGGGTACATGAACAGCATTTCCACGTCGAAGGCGAGGAACAGCAGGGTCAGCGGATACCAGCGTGCGTGGTACCGAGACAGCGCGTGTTCGTCGGGCCTCCAGCCGGACAGGAACGGCAGGGCCGTCAGTGGTGTCGGTGCGATCGCACTGCGCCGCGCCACCAGATGGGCCAGCCCGATGCCCGCCGCTGCGAGGACGAGCATGGCGAACGCCGCGGAGTAGGTGCCCATGCGCTGCTGCATCTCCTTTCGGCGAGCCAGGGCTGCGCCCCCACGAGGACACACCGCATCTTCTACCGGGTAGGGGTATGGCGTATAGTGTGGCATACGTGCACGCGTATGTGTTGGCGTTGGGGCTAAGTATGAAACGCGACCGGCTTTCCCGGGCCGGGAACCGAACGTCCTTCAACATGATCGTCGAGCAGACAGGACACTTCCGATGACCGCAACACCCTCCGCCAGCGGCAGCGCCGCAACCGTCGACAACGAGTCCGCGGCCGCCGCGCTAGGCCGCGACGACGAAGCGGCCGGCGCCCCGCAGCCCCCGCACGGGTACACCCCGGACAAGCAGCAGTACCTGCGCCGACTCAAGCGGATCGAGGGGCAAGCGCGCGGCATCCACCGCATGGTCGAAGAGGACGCATACTGCATCGACGTGCTCACCCAGATCAGCGCGATCACCAGCGCCCTCGAGAACGTAGCCCTGGGCCTGCTTGACGATCACCTGCACCATTGCGTCGTCAATGCCGCCCGCGCGGGCGGCCCCGAGTCGACCGCGAAGATCAAGGAAGCCTTCGAGGCCATTAACCGACTGGTCAAATCCTAAAACCCGGCGCTCACCGCCGCCGAACAGCGGCGAGACGATAAATATGGACGTTCGGCTGCCACCGCTGCTGGCGACTTCATGGAATCTTCATGGAATCCTCGGGCAGATGCGCTGGTTCCGCGTGGCACGGTGAAGGTGCAAGCCGTGGGAGGTCACAGTGATGATGGGATGGTATGGCGGCGGCGCCGGATGGGCGATGATGACCGGAATGGTGCTGTTCTGGCTGGTGGTCATCGCCGTGGTGGTGTGGGCGATCGTGCGGCTCACACCACCACGGCGGTACCGCGGCGAAGACGCACGCACGATCCTCGACCGGCGCCTGGCCGCCGGGGAGATAGACGAGAACGAGTACCGGTCGCTGATCGCCGCAATCAGGTCCTCCCAGCCTGGCCAGCATAGTGGATAGGTGCCGACCTCCGCGGCCGGAGACCCAGCGGTGACTGACCGCGGCCCGCAGATACTCGTAGTCGACGACGAAGCCGCGCTGGCGGGCGTCGTCGCCAACTATCTGTCGCGGGAAGGCTTCGCGGTGACCATCGCCTACGACGGGCCGGCTGCGGTCGAAGAGGCCAGGAGGGTAGATCCGGCGCTCGTAGTCCTCGACGTCATGCTGCCCGGGTTCGACGGGCTCGAAGTGTGCCGACGGTTGCGCACCTTCTCCGACGCATACGTGCTGATGCTCACCGCCCGTGGCGAGGAGCTCGACGCCGTGGTGGGACTGTCCGTCGGCGCTGATGACTACGTGGTCAAACCTTTCGGGCCCCGAGAACTAGTAGCCCGAGTCAAGGCGCTGCTACGTCGACCGCGCACGGCCGCGTCCGGACACGCGCCGATGCTCGAGTTCGGTGACCTGCGGATCGATCCGGACTCCCGGATCGTTTCGGCCGCGGGGAAACGGGTGAATCTGACCCGCACAGAGTTCGACGTGCTGGCTGCGCTCGCGGCGCGCCCCCGTGCGGCTCTGGGCCGTCGGCAGATCATCGAACAGGTCTGGGGAGACGGCTGGGTCGGCGACGAACACGTCGTCGACGTGCATATCCGGGCGTTGCGCCACAAGATCGGCGACGACGCCACCGCACCGCGGTACGTGCGCACTGTCCGCGGCGTCGGTTACGGGATGGTGATCCGGTGACGCGTCTGGGCTTGCGCGGACAGTTGTTCTTCGCGCAGTTGCTCGTGCTCACCGCCGGCGGAGCGAGTTTCGCGGTGGCCGCCACGGCCATAGCGCCGTCGCTGTTCCATGCGCACCTGTCGCGCGCCGGAGTCGACGACCCCGGGGTGCAGGGCCATGTCGAAGAGGCGTTCGGGCTTGCGGCCTCGGTGGCCATGTCCATCGGTGCCGTATTCGGGCTGGCGGCCTCGGGTCTGATCTCGTGGTTGTTCATCCGCCGGATCATCGCGCCCGTGGACCGTCTGGTCGCCGCTACCGACGACATCGCCCGCGGCGCGTACACCTATACTCCGCCGCCCGGCGTTGCCGCAGCGGAGTTCTCCCACCTCGAGCGGGCATTCACACAGATGGCCAGCCGCCTCGATGGGACGGAACGCGCCCGCACCCGGCTGTTCCATGACCTCACCCACGAGCTGCGCACGCCGGTCGCCACCCTCGACGCCTACATTGAGGGCCTCGAAGACGACGTCCTTGCGGCGGATGCTGCCACCTGGACGGTCATGCATGATCAACTCGAGCGTTTGCGCCGGCTCGCCGATGACATCGGTGAACTCTCCGCCGCCGACGAGGACACGATGCGCCTGGAACTGCAGACAGACGATCTTAACGCGACGATACGAGCGGCGGCCGCGGCGATCGCCCCGCGCTGCACCGACCATGACGTGATCCTGATCGTGCATGTGCCGCACAATCTTCCGCCGTTGATTCACGATCGTCAGCGGCTTGAGCAGGTTTTGGCCAACCTGCTCGACAACGCGCTGCGCTACACCCCGGCCGGCGGCGAGATCACCATCGCCGCGACACGTCCCGACACGGAACATCTACGGATCAGTGTTACCGACACCGGTGAGGGCATAGCGCCGGGCCACCTCGAGACGATCTTCGACCGGTTCCACCGCCTCGACCCGGCCCGCAGTCCCGGCGGCAGCGGTCTCGGGCTGACCATCGCGCGCAGTCTTGTACGCGCCCACGGCGGCACGCTGACCGCCACCAACCGCAGCGATACCCGCGGCACCCGCTTCGAGGTGACCCTCCCGCGTGCGGGCCGACCGTCATGGCGTCGGTCGTGACGCCTCGAGACCGCAGCTTCATCAAACCCACACCACGCCCACACCCGAACTGATACCGCGGGCGCGACGATGGTGCTGGCACACCGCATCGAACCGAAGAACGCTGAACAACGAGAGACATATGCCTGACACGCATCGCACAGCACACGACGTCACCCGCCGCACCTTCCTCACCGCGGCGGGTCTGGGCCTCGGCGGGCTGACACTGGCCGCCTGTGGTGGCTCCGGCGGCGCCACCAAGACCGCCGGTGGCGTGGCCGGCGGTGACTATGCCGCCGCAATCAGGGCCGCTGAGGCCCGCCGCCCGCACACCGGGCGGACCGTCACCGCCGAACTGACCGCACGCGCCGTCGAGGTCGACCTCGGCGGTCCGGTCGTGCGCACCCTCGCCTACGGCGACTCGATACCAGCCGCACCCGTACGCGCCGATATCGGCGATGAGTTGGCGGTGACCGTGACCAATCGCCTCGACCGGAACACCTCGGTGCACTGGCACGGCATCGCACTGCGCAATGACATGGACGGTGCTGCACCGGCAACACCCGACATCACCCCAGGCGACCGGTTCACGTACCGGTTCACCTCGCCGCACGCAGGCACTTATTGGGCGCACCCGCACGTCGGGCTGGATACCGACTACGGACTGTATCTGCCGGTGATCATCGACGATCCCGACGAGCAGACCCGCTACGACGCCGAGTGGATTGTCGTGCTTGACGACTGGACCGACGGCACCGGCAAGTCCCCCGACGCGATCTTGCAGGGCCTGCGCAGCGGCGGCATGGGCCACATGGGTGGCGAGATGAGTGATATGGGCGATGCAGGCATGGGCAGCATGCCCGGGATGGGCCACGGCGGCGGGGCCGGTCAGCAGGACCCGGCGGGCAGCGAAGACAGTCTGCTCGGCAGCGACACCGGCGACGTCGACTACCCCTACTACCTGATCAACGGGAGAATCCCAGCGGCACCGACTACGTTCAGGGCTGCGGCGGGCCAGCGCGTTCGGCTGCGGATCATCAACGCTGGCGCCGATACCGCCTTCCGCGTAGCCCTGGCCGGGCACACGATGACCATCACCCACACGGACGGGTTCCCCGTCCAGCCGGTCGAGGCAGATGCCGTGCTGCTGGGGATGGGTGAACGCGTCGATGCCATCATCACCGTCAGTGACGGCGTCTTCCCGCTCGTCGCCTCGGCGGAAGGTAAGAACGCTCTTGCGCGTGCTCTGCTGCGTACAGCGGGGGGTACAGCGCCACCGGCGGACTTCCGGCCGCACGAGCTGACCGGCCGCGTCGCCACAGTCACCGATTTCACCGCCACCGACCAAGTCACATTGGCTCCCCGGAAACCGGACATCACCCTGCCGGTGGAATTGAGCGGGAACATGATGGACTACGTGTGGAAGATCAACGGTCGCACCTACGACAACACCGACCCGTTGACGGTCACCGAGGGGCAACACGCCCGGATGACCTTCAGCAATCACACGATGATGTGGCACCCGATGCACTTGCACGGGCACACATTCCAGGTGCTCCGCCCGGATGGCTCGTTCGGTCCTCGTAAGGACACACTCGCGGTACTGCCGATGCAGTCGATGACAGTTGACCTGGTCGCGGACAACCCTGGTTCATGGATGGTGCATTGCCACAACGGCTACCACATGGACGCGGGGATGATGACCCGCCTCGAATACACCACCTGAGCAGCGTTTCCCTGACGTCGCGGGCAGAACCGTGCACAACCGAGTAAGCCCCCGGAACAATCCATCGGTCGATTGGCGGTGACGAATATGTCCGCATGCCTGGTCGCGTCGATCGTCTATGTGTCAGCTGTTCCAGCCTTGTGCGCATGCACAGCTGCCTCGATGATCCGAGGCGACCAGACAGCAGCCCGACGGAAGACGCAGTCCTGGACACCGCGCAGACACGACTAAGAAACCCCTCGATCCGGAATCACGGGCATCGTCCAAATCGAGCAACGAGGCTCCTTCCGGTGCTGCCGCGGACTCGGGCGCGGGGATGCCGGCCGATTTCGCGAGCCGCGCGGTCCGGATAGCGGCCGGTCTGTACAGTCACCGCGTCGACAAGGGCCAATGGTAGCTCTTCGGAGCCTGAGAGCTTCATGAACTCGGCGAGCGGGTCTCGGTGGGTGAAGGCCAGCGGTGCGCTGGCGAGGTTGAAGCAGGTGATCTCGCCGCTGCAGGAGCGTACCCATTCGAGGTATGCAGAGAAGGTGGCGAGGGCCTGGTCCGCGTCATCGCCGCAAACGACGGTGCTGCAGCACAGTGCGGGCTCGAATACTTCAATGGTGCTCATCGTGATGTCCCCACGTGTTCGGGTGGTTACTAGGTTGCCGGGACTGTGGATAGGTCTCTATCGAGTGCGGCGATGCCGGCGCGGGCGGTCCGGCCGACGCCGATCAGAGTCGCCGAGGCTGGCCCGGTCCAGTCGCCGTACCCCAGGAAAACCAGTCCGGGTTCGCCGGCGACATGCGTTCCGGCCATTTCGATCCCCCCGGTGTCGCCGCCGCGCAGCCCTAACGGCTGGAGGTGTCGCAGCGCCGGGCGGAACCCTGTGCACCAAATGATGGCGTCCACCGGCTCGACATGCTCGCCGAAGGCCAGCCCCGTGGTGGTGAGCCGGTCGAACATCGGATGCGCCACCAGCACGCCGCGGTCGCGGGCGGCTTTGACCGGCGGCACAATCACAATGTCGCCGAGCCCTGCCACACCCTCTCTATCGGCGTCGCCGGAGGCCAGGGCACGTGCGCGCGCACTGGCGACGTCGAAGAGGACGCGGCCGTCGACGTCGTCGGGGAGGAACCGGGGTTCTCTCGTGGTGAGCCAGAGTGTGTCGGCGACAGTGGAGACTTCGGCGAGGATCTGCGCGGCGGAATTGCCGCCGCCGACCACCGCGACCCTGCCGCCGTTGAACGGGGCCGGCGATCGGTAGCCGGTGGTGTGGAGTTGGATGCCTGCGAACTCGCGGGCGCCGGGGTAGATCGGCCAGAACGGTTGCCGCCAGGTACCGGTGGTGTTGACGACGGCACGCGTGATCCACGCGCCGCGATTCGATTCCACGAGGTATCGGTTTCCTTCGCGGGTCACGGAGATGACGCGGACCGGCCGGCGCACCGGTAGCCCGTATCGGTTCTGGTATGCGGAAAGGTATTCGACGACATGGGCGGCGGGAGGAAAACCTGGACTCCAGGCGGGCATCGGCCATCCCGGGAGTGAGGAGTGCTCCGCAGGCGAGAACAAGCGCAATGAGTCCCAGTAGTGCTGCCACGATCCGCCGGGGGCGGTGTCGGCGTCGAGGATCACGAAATCGCGACCGGTGCGGCGCAGGTAGTACCCGGCTGCCATCCCCGCTTGCCCGCCTCCGATCACGACTACCTCGACCGGGGTCGGCGCCCCTTGCGGCGTCATGAGTGTCCTTTCCGGATTCTGGTTCTCGTCCGGCCGGGTTGCGGATGCGGTGTCAGCGGCTGGCCAGGCGTGCAGCCAGGGCTGTGACACGGGCGGCGATGTCGTCACGGACCAGGCGCATGCGTTCGATCCCATCGATGCCGCGCTGTGAGGGTTCGACGGTGTCCCACCGTTCTAATCGTGTGCCGGGTACCGGATCGAGGTGTGCCTCGCTGCCGAGGATGACGACCATGTCGACGTCGCGTACGAGCTGCGGGTCGATCGATTTCGGGCGCTCGCCAGAGATGTCGATCCCCAGTTGGGGTAGCACCGGAATACGCCGGAAACGGGCCGTAGCCCGGTAGCTGTTCGGTTTGACCTGCGCGTTTGCGTGGGGTCGGTCAGGCCGGACCGGTGGGAAACAGCGCGCGGGGTTCGAGGTCGAGTCGGGTGGTCGGGTCGGGAACGTTCTGGTGGGGGTCGAGGACCCATTCGCCGAACCGTCGGACGGTGTGGGTGATGTAGGGGGTGATGGTGGCCAGGTCGTCGGAGTCGACGTGGTGGCCGTCGGCGGCGAGCGCGTTCGCGGCGGTGGTGATGTCGCAGGCGGTGGAGTAGATCACGCAGTTGGCGAGCAGTTGGGTCTGCTGCACGGATAGGTGACATCGGATCGCAGCCGGCGACGCCAACTCATATGCGCTGACCGCCGACGGTGTCGTCTACGCCTGGGGCACCAACAGCGACGGCCAAGACAGGGTTCCTGCCGCTCTCGAAGGCAAGACCGTCACCGCCATCTCCTCGAAAGGTGCGCACGCGCTGGCTTTGACCTCCGAGGGCAAGGTCTACGCGTGGGGCGCCGGCGACCAGGGGCAGGACCAAGTACCTTCGGAGCTCGACGGCCAGACTGTCACGAGCATCGCCACCGGTGGCCGCTTCTCATTCGCTCAGACCGCTGATGGCGTCGTCCACGGCTGGGGCTCCAACGGTTACCAGCAAGCGACCATCCCCGAGGCATTGAACGGGAAAACCATCACCGCCATCTCGGGCGGCGCACTGTTCACTGTCGCCATCGCCCACGCCCCGTCCGAGCCGGAAGAACCCGGCTGCCCCGAAGAACCCGGCGAACCTGGTGAGCCCGAAGGGACCGGCGGCACCGGCAGCCTCGGGTCCCTCGGCTCGGCGGCCGGCTCCATCGCAGGCTCGCTGGGGGCCCTTGGCTCGTCCTGCGCCGGCTCTGGCTCCGCCGCCGGCTGGGGCTCCGCCGCAGGCTGGGACCTCAACGTCGGCAGCTGATTCCGGCCCCGCCGCCACACGGCAGCACCCGGTCGTTCCTCCCTGCCCCTTCGCGGGGAGGAACGCCCCCGCCGGAAGGTCATGGCCTGGGCACCCCGCCCGACGACGCCAACCGGCCCATGAAGCGCCCCAGGTTTGATGCCGCTCCTTTCTGAGTCACGACCAGGAAGGATGGGCCCGTGCCCAAGAGGATCGATCCACAGTTGAAGGCGCGCGAGGTACGCCTTGTCAATGAGCACCTTGAGCAGTATCCCTCGCTGACCGAGGCGTGCGACCACGCTGAAACCCCGGAAATGCCTGGGGCGCATGGAATAGTGGCCGTATGCGGTCGACCTGCTCCGTCTACATCGATGCCGGATATCTGCTCGCCGCCTCGGCCGCGCGGATCACCGGCACCTCGTTGCGCAGCGGCATCCACGTGGAGTACCGGCCGCTGGTGGGTTCGCTGGTGCGGGCCGCCGAGCAGTGGGCGGGGCTGCCGGTGCTGCGCGTGCACTGGTACGACTCGGCCCGCGACGGTGTGCCCGACGCCACCCAGGAGCGCATCGGCGAGCTGCCCAAGGTCAAGCTGCGGCTCGGCCGGTTCGGCTACAACGGCGAACAGAAGGGCGTCGACCTGCGCATCGGCCTCGACCTGGTGGCGCATGCCCGCAACCGCGCCTCCGACGTCTTCTTCCTCGTCTCGGGCGACGACGACCTGACCGAGGCCGTCGAGGAGGCCCAGGCGCACGGCGTGCAGGTGGTGGTGCTGGCGGTGCCCGGTGCGAACGGCCGCCCGCACGGCGTCAGCCGCCACCTGGTGCGCGCGGCCGACGAGCTCGAGTGCATCGACGCCGCCACCGTCGACGCCGCGGTGATCAAACGCGAGGCGCCGCGCATCGTCGAGCCCGCCGAACCCGCCGAGCCCTCGCCCGCGACCGTCGCGATGCTGCAGCGCCCGCCGGTGCCCACCCCGCTCGACCTGGTCAACGGGCAGCGCCGTCCCATGCCGGCCGGGCCCGCCAGCGTCATCGCGTACACGTCCACGGGCGCGTCCGGCCCGGCGGCGCTCGCCGACGAGCCGTGCGCGCAATCCCCGCTCATCGACGGGATCGTCGCGCGCGTGCTGGCCTCGTTCCTCGAATCGGCCACGCCCGAGGCGGTGCGGGCGCTCGAACGGGCGCGGCCGTCGATCCCCGGCGACATCGACCGCGCGCTGCTGTTCGACGCCTCCGACGCCCTCGGCATCTACTACCTGGACGAGGGCATCCGGTATCGGCTGCGTGCGCGGTTCTGGAACCGGTACGACGAGACGCCCGCGGCCGGTGCGGCTCAGGCGGGGGATGCCAGCGTGCGGGTGAGCAGTTCGCGCAGCTCGGTGTAGTGGCGCTCCGCCGCGTCGGCATCGTAGGCGGAGGTGTCGTCCATCGTGTAGCCGTGCGGGGCGCCGGCGTAGACGGCGCTGGAGAACGGCACCCCCGCGCGCGTGAGGGCGGCCTCGACGGCGGTGATCGCCTCCGGCGGCATCGAGCCGTCGTTGTCGGCGTAGCGGGCCAGCACCTCGGCGCGCAGGCCGGGGATGCACAGGTGCGGGCTGTCGGGGGCGTCGGTGACGAGGCCGCCGGTGTGGAACATCCCCACCGCCGCCACCTGCCCGGGCAGCTGCGCCGCCGCCCGCAGCGCCAGGCGCCCGCCCATGCAGTATCCGATTGCCGCCCACCGCGGGTGCGGCGCGGCCAGCTCGCGCAGCGCCGCCGCGTAGGCGACGGCGTCGTCGGCCGCCTGCGCGGGCGTGTGGGCCTGCATCCGCGGTGCCACGGCCGGGAAGAACTCCTCGCGCGCGCCGGGTTCGCGCAGGTCGCGCGGCGGGGCCAGCTCGGCGGCGGAGCCCGAGCGGTAGAACACGCTGGGCGCCAGCACCGTGAAGCCCCACGCGGCGATGCGCGCGGCCATCCGCTCGATCTGCGGGCGCAGCCCGAACGCGTCCATGTACAGCAGCACCCCCGGCCCGGCCGGATCGGTGCGGGCGGTGAACGCCTCCGCGACGCCGTCGCCGGTGTCGATGCGGATCGTGCCGGTGTGCACGGCGTCGTCGGCGGGGTGGGTGCCGGTCATCGCGTCTCCTCGTGGTGCGGGGTGCTGCGTCCGTATCGGTTCTACCCGCGGGCGGGATCGTGCGGGTCGGGGGCTCCGCTGCGGGGCCGCTGCACCTGGAAGAACGAGGGCGAATGCGCCAGCGTCACGAAGGCGCCGAACAGCTCCGCCGCCTCGGGCTCCGGGGGGATCGACATGAGCACGGGGCCGAAGAACGCGGTGCCGTCGACGGCGACGATGGGGCTGCCGCCCACGTCGCCGAGCGCCCGCTGCCCCTCCTCGTGCGACCGGCGCACCGGCGGATCGTAGGCCGGGTCCTCCATCGCCTCCGCGAGGACCGGGTCGGCGCCGCACTCGCGGAGCGCCTCCTCGGCGGTGGCGCGGTCCAGCGGCCGCCCGCCGCGGTGGTAGCGCTCGCCCAGCGCGGTGTAGGCGGGGCCGAGCAGCTCGGCGCCCTGATGCTGCACCACCGCGGCCAGCAGGCGGCCGGCGGCGCGCGAATCGGCCATCTCCGCCGCCTGCTCGTCGTCCATCTCCTGGCCCTCGTTGAGCACCGCGAGGCTCATCAGGTGCCAGCGGAGCACGGCCGAGTCGTCCCGGGCCGCCGAACGCAGCCAGCGGGTGGTGACCCACGTGTACGGGCACACCGGGTCGAACCACACGTCGACCTCCGGACGGGCGGTGCTGTGCGTGACGGCCATGCGGTCACCTGCTTCCTCCCCGGGGCGGAACCCGGCGCCGGCCACTCCCGAGGCATGTGACCGGGGCCTCAACTCCACCGTGCCACGGGCGTGTTCTAGTGTGCGGCGTATGGAGATCAGGGGAGCAAGTGCAATCGTCACGGGCGGTGCCTCGGGCATCGGCGCCGCCTCCGCCCGCCGGCTGGCCGCGCGCGGCGCCACGGTGGTCGTCGCCGACCTCAACGCCGACGCCGGCGCGGCGCTGGCCGAGGAGATCGGCGGCGTGTTCGTGCCCGTCGACGTCACCGACACCACGCAGATCGAGGCGGCCGTGAACAAGGCCGTGGAGCTGGCGCCGCTCAAGGCGCTGGTCAACTCGGCGGGCATCGGCTCGGCGCAGCGCACCATCGGCCGCGACGGCGAGTTCGCCTCGGCGCACAGCCTGGACGTGTACAAGAAGGTCATCGCGATCAACCTCATCGGCACGTTCGACGCGGTGCGCCTGGCCGCCACCGCCATGAGCCGCAACGAGCCGGGCGCCGACGGCGACCGCGGCGCCATCGTCAACCTCGCCTCGGTGGCGGCGTTCGACGGGCAGATCGGCCAGGCCGCGTACTCGTCCTCCAAGGGCGGCGTGGTGGGCATGACGCTGCCGGTGGCGCGCGACCTGTCCGCTGCGGGCATCCGCCTCAACACCATCGCGCCGGGGCTCATCGACACCCCCATCTACGGCAGCGGGCCGGAGTCGGACGCCTTCAAGGCGAACCTGGGCAAGAACGTGCTGTTCCCGAAGCGCCTGGGCGTGCCCGACGAGCTGGCCTCCATGGTCGAGGAGCTGCTCACCAACTCGTACATGAACGCCGAGGTGGTGCGCGTCGACGGCGGCATCCGGATGCCCCCGAAGTAGCCTGCGGGGCGGATCGGCGGCAGCGCGCGGCGCGGCGGGGCCATGGCCCGGCCGCGCCGCGCGTTCTGCGCCGGGCGCTTCCGCGGGGTTCCGCGCACGGGTGCAGCCGATGGGCGACGATGAGCGCATGACGATGTCCGGAGCGCGGGACGGCTGCGGCGTGCCGGGCGGGCGCCCGTGAGGAGCCATCGCCGGGTCGACGTGGCCGCCGCGAGCTCCCTGGCCGGGCTCGCGGGCTTTGTGGACGCCATCGGGTTCATCACGGCCGGCGGCTACTTCGTGGCGTTCATGAGCGGCAACACCACCCTGGCCGGGGTGTCGCTGGCCGAGGGGCGATTCCACGATTTCGGGCTCGCGGCGGGGCTGGTGGCCGCGTTCGTGGCCGGGGTGATCGGGGGCGCGCTGCTGGGGCGGCGCGTGCGTCTCAGCCGGCTGGCCGGGCACCGCAGGATGGCGGCGGTGATGGCGGCGGTGACGGTGCTCCTGCTCGCGGCGGCGGTCACGGGGAACGCGGAGCCTTCCGCCTTCATCGCACCGCCGCTGCTGGCGATGGCGATGGGCGTGGAGAACGCGGTGTTCGAGCGCAACGGCGAGGTGACGATCGGCCTCACCTACATGACCGGGACGCTGGTGAAACTGGGGCAGAGCATCGCCGGGCTCCTCGCCGGCGAACCCGCGCCCCTGTGGCGGCGATACCTGGCGCTGTGGGGCGGGCTGACGGTGGGGACCGTGATCGGCGCGGTCGCGCACACGGGGCTGGGGCATGCAGCGCTCTGGCTCGCCGCCGCCGCGGCGGCCGCGGCGACGGCGGCGCTGTGGGCGATGCCGCCGGGCAGGCTCGGGTGAGGGATCGGCCTGAGGCGCGGGCCATGTGACACGAATCGACCGCAACGTGGTGCTGAGATGGCCGGATCCGGCCATCTCATACCCGAGTTGCGGTCGATCCGTGTCAATCGAGGCGTGCGGCCTGGTTTCACCCCGCCCGGCGCGCCCGCAGCACGGCATCCTGGACGGTGATGTCGGCGCCGTCGAAGCGCTCGACGCGCGAGCGGGCCTCGCAAGTGTCGAGCACCCAGCCGTCGCCCAGGGTGGCGGCCAGGTCCTCGGCGGTCCAGCCGATCTCCGAGAGGTCGGGCCGCCGCACGCCGGTGTGGGCGTCGTCGGGGTGGTGCCCGATGATCAGCAGCGTGCCGCCGGGCGCCACGGCCTCGGCCAGCCGGGCGAACATGCCCGCGCGGCGGTCGGCCGGGATGTGCAGGTACGAGGCCGTGACCAGGTCGAAGGTGCCGGGCACGGGCTCGCGGGTGAGGTCGAGGTGGCGCCAGTCGACGGTCACGCCGCGCTGCTCGGCCAGCCGTGCGCCGCGCTCGAGGGCGATGGGTGAGAGGTCGGCGGCCGTGACGGTCCAGCCGTGCTCGGCCAGCCAGAGCGCGTCGCCGCCCTCGCCCGCGCCGGCGTCGAAGGCGGTGCCGGGCGCGAGGTGCTCGAGCTCGGCGACGACCACCGCGTTGGGCCGGCCGCTCCACATGTGGCCGGCGTGGCCCTTGCCGCCGTGCTCGGTGCCATGCGGGTGCGCCCCGTCCTGGCCGTCGTGCGCGCCGTGGCCGTGCCCGCCGTGCTCGCCGTAGCGCGCGTCCCAGGCCGACTGGCCGAACACGTGCTCGTAGCGGGCCTCCGCCGCGTCGGCCATCACCAGGTCGGCGTTGATGGCGGCGCCGGCGCGCAGGCCGTCGGCGGCGGAGGTGATCACCTGGGCCGCGACGTCGGCGACGTTGCCCGCGGCCCACACCCCGGCCGCCGCGGTGGCGCCCATGGCGTCGGTCTCGATGCGGGTGCCCATGAGCGCGCCGCCCGCGGCGAAGTCGACGGGCTCGAGCCCCAGCGGTGCCAGCAGCTCGGCGCGGGCCCGGGCGACGGTGGCGACGGCGAGCGCGTCGAGGGGCACCGCGGAGCCGTCGGCCAGGCGCACGCCGGTGAGCCCGTCGGCGCCCGACTCCACCGCGGTGACGGCGCCCTCGACCAGCGTGATGCCCAGGGCCTCGAACTGCTGGCGCTGCTCCTCGGTGAACGCTTCGGCGGTGTGCTGCAGCACGGTGATGTGCTCGCTGAGCTGCCGGAACAGCAGCGCCTGGTGCATGGCCATGGGGCCGGTGGCGAGGATGCCGATGCGCCGGCCGCGCACCTCCCAGCCGTGGCAGTACGGGCAGTGCAGCACGTCGATGCCCCAGCGCTCCGCGAGGCCGGGGATCTGCGGCAGCTCGTCGCGGGCTCCGGTGGCGGCGAGCAGGCGGCGGGCGTGCACGGTGACGGGGGCGCCGGCGGCCTCGTAGTCCACCCGGAAGCCCTCGCCCTCGCGGGCCAGGGCGGTGACCCGGCCGTCGACGACGGTGCCGCCGTAGCCTTCCACCTCGGCGCGCCCGGCGGCGGTGATGCCGGCGGGCGGGGTGCCGTCGCGGGTGAGGAAGTTGTGCACGTGGCCGGCGGGGGCGTTACGCGGGTCGCCGGCGTCGATCACCAGGACCGAGCGTAGGGAACGGGCCAGCGCGAGGGCTCCGCTGAATCCGGCGGCGCCGCCGCCCACGACCACGGCATCGTAGTTCTGCGTCATGCGTTCAGGATGCGCCCAGCCGGCCGCGCTTGACAAATATTGTTGCCGAATCGGCAAAATGGACCCATGGCGGAGAATCGGGACGACATCGCGCAGACCCTCGAGCGGGTGGGGCCGCGCCTGCGGGCGGTCCGCGAGCGGCGGGGGGCCACGCTGGCGGGGCTGTCGGAAGCCAGCGGCATCTCGGTGAGCACGCTGTCGCGGCTGGAGTCGGGCGCCCGCAGGCCCACGCTCGAGCTGCTGCTGCGGCTGGCCCGCGCGCACGAGGTGCCGCTCGAGGAGCTGGTGGACGGCCCCGCCACCGAGGATCCGCGCGTGCGCTCGCGCCCGGTGCGCCGCGACGACCGCACGTTCCTGCCGCTCACCCGGCGCCCGGGCGGGGTGCAGGCGTTCAAGCTGGTCATCGACCCGGGCGGGCCGCAGCCGCAGCGCAGCCACGAGGGCTACGAGTGGATGTACGTGCTCGACGGGCGGATGCGGCTGCTGCTGGGCGAGCTCGATCTGGTGCTGGGCGCCGGCGAGGCCGCGGAATTCGACACGCACACCCCGCACTGGTTCGGCAGCGCCGACGATCGGCCGGTGGAGCTTCTGGTGCTGTTCGGGCCGCAGGGCGAGCGCATGCACGTGCGGGCGCGGCCGGCCGGGGGGTGATGCGCCGCGGGGGCGGATCGGGCTCACCCCGGCGCGGCAGAGTCGGGCTCACCCCGCCGCGGCCGGGTCGGGCTCACCCCGCCGCGTGCGCCGCGAAGCTGCGCGGCACCACCGTCAGCAGGATCAGCGCCGTCGCGACGGCCGCGATGAGCAGCCCCACGAAGGTGGCGTGCGTGGCGGCGTTCATGGCCACGGCGGGCGCGTCGCCGGCGTGCCGGCGCAGCACCGCGTTGGTGATCGCCCCGAACACCGCCGCGCCCAGCGACTGGCCCAGGTAGCGGGCGAACATGGCGCCGCCGGTGATCGTGCCGCGTTCCGACCAGCCGACGGTGTTCTGCAGCCCCACCAGCAGCGGTGAGAGGATCAGCCCCATCCCGGCACCCATGAGCGCGCTGCCCAGCACCGGCTGCCACACCGGTGAGTGCACCCCGAGCAGGCTGAACACCATCCCCGATGCGATGGCGAAGCCGGTGCCGATCAGCGCCGTGTCGCGGAACCCCACGCGCATGTACAGCCGCGCCGACAGTGCCGAGGCGGTGGGCCAGGTGAGGCTCATCGTGGCCAGCACGAACCCGGCGGGCACCGCGCCCAGGCCGAGCACCTGCTGCGCCCAGTTGGGCAGGTAGATCGACAGTCCGATCACCATCATCCCGGCGCTGAGCGTGGCCGCGTACGAGCCGGCGGGCAGGCGCCGCGCCCACAGGTGCAGCGGCAGGATCGGCTCGGCGGCGCGGCGCTCCACCACCACGGTGCCCACGGCCGCGGCGGCGGAGGCGACGAACACGACGATGCTGGGCGCCGACCCCCACGCCCATGCGGTGCCGCCCTGCAGCAGCCCCAGGATCAGCAGCGACGCGGCCGCCAGCACCCCCAGCGCGCCCGCGAAGTCGATGCGGTGGCGGCGGCGCTCCACCTCCTCGTGCAGCAGCCGCGCCAGCAGCGCCAGCGCCAGCGCCCCGATGGGCAGGTTGACCAGGAAGATCCACCGCCACGAGAGGAACTGGGCGAACGCGCCGCCGATCGCCGGCGCCACCACCGCCGACACGCCCCACACGCTGGACAGGTAGCCCTGGATGCGGCCGCGTTCGCGCACGCTGTACATGTCGCCCGCCACCGTGTTGACCGTGGCGCCGATCGAGCCGGCGCCGAACCCCTGCAGCGCGCGGAACACGATGAGCGCAGGCATGCTCCACGCCAGCGCGGAGGCGAGCGAGCCCAGCAGGAACAGCGCGATGCCGAACAGCAGCACCGGCTTGCGCCCGTAGAGGTCGGCCAGCTTGCCGTAGACGGGGATCGTCACCGTCTGCGCGAGCATGTAGACCGAGAACACCCAGCCGATCTGCGAGAAGCCGCCCAGGTCGCCCACCACCTGCGGGATCGCGGTGGCGACGATGGTGGTGTCCATGGCCACCAGGGCCATCGACAGGATCAGCGCGGCGAGCACGGGCGTGCGCGCGTCGTGCCGGATCCCTGCCATGGATCCAGGATGGCACCGACCCCGCCGGCGGCACGGGCGAAGCGCCGCGGCCGGCGGGCCCGCGTGGGACGATCGGCCCAGCGCGTGCGAGGAGGCCCGATGCCCGACTACCGGCGGCCGATCACCTTCGGCTGGTTCCCCACCCCCGACGCCGGCGCCGCGGAGTCCGTGGTGCGCGGGGCGGTGCTGTGCGATCGGCTGGGCTTCGACCTCATCGGGGTGCAGGACCATCCCTACCAGCGCCGGTTCCTCGACGCGTGGACGCTGCTGTCGGTGCTCGGCGCCCGCACCTCGCGCATCGGCCTGTTCCCCGACGTGGCGAGCCTGCCGCTGCGGCCTCCCGCGGTGCTGGGGCAGGCGGCCGCGAGCCTTGACGTGCTCACGGGCGGGCGCGTCGAGCTGGGGCTGGGCGCGGGCGCGTTCTGGGACGCGATCGCGGCGATGGGCGGGCCGCGGCGCACCCCGGGCGACGCCGTGACCGCGCTGGCGGAGGCGATCGGCGTGCTGCGGCGGATGTGGAGCGGCGAGCGGGCCGTGCGCACCGAGGGCCGCTTCTACCCGCTTGCCGGGGTGCACCCGGGGCCCGTGCCGGCGCACCCGATCGGCATCTGGGTGGGCGGGTACAAGCCGCGCATGCTGCGGCTGGTGGGCTCGGCCGCCGACGGCTGGCTGCCCTCGCTCGGCTACATCGACGCGGCCGGCATCGACGCGGCGTGCGCGCGGATCGACGACGCCGCGGACGCCGCGGGCCGCGCGCCCGGGGACATCCGCCGCATCCTCAACCTCAACGGTCAGGTGGCGCAGGCCGACCTGGTGCCGGTGTGCACCGAGCTGGCGGTGGAGCACGGCATCGACACCTTCGTCCTCGACGCCGAGCCCGCCGAGGCGGCGCTGCGTGCGCTGGCGGAGGAGACCATGCCCGCCGTCCGCGAGGCCGTGGCGGGGGCGCGCGGCTGAGCGCCGTCGGCCCCGCAACCCGGCCCGCCGCGTGCTAGCGCGTGATCATCGACTCCAGCATCTCGGCGAACCCCTCCGGGTACAGCGGCGCCTCGGGCTCGGGCCGGCCGGCGGGCGCGTGGAAGACGGTGCGCGCGTGGCTGAACTCCACGAACCCCTCGCGCCCGTGGTAGTGCCCCATGCCCGACGCGCCGACCCCGCCGAACGGCGCATCCTCGAGGCCCGGGTGCAGCATGAGCCCGTTGATCGTCACGCCGCCCGAGGTGGTGGTGTCGAGCACGCGCTCGCGCTCGGCCTCGTCGGTGCCCAGCCAGTACAGGGCCAGCGGCTCGGGGCGCCCGCCCAGCTCGGCGAGCACGTCGTCGAGCCGGTCGTAGCCGAGCACCACCACGGCGGGTCCGAAGATCTCCTCGCGCATGATCACGGCGTCGGCAGGCGGCTCCACCACCACGTGCAGGGGGATGCGCCGGCCGTCGGGCCGCTCGTCGGGCACGGTGACGACGCGGGCGCCGCGGCCGCGGGCGTCGTCGATGTAGCCGAGCACGCGCGCGGCATGCCGGTCGTCCACCACACTGATCGCCCCCGGGTTGCCGTGCACGGTGGGCACCAGCCGCCCGTAGGCGCCGGTGAGCGAGTCGACGAAGGCGTCGACGTCCTCGCGCGGCACGAACACCAGGTCGGCGTTGACGCACAGCTGCCCGGCGTTGGAGGCCTTGGCCCCGGCGACGGTGCGCGCGGCGGTGTCGATGTCGGCCGAGCGCGAGACGATCGTCGGCGACTTGCCGCCCAGCTCCAGCGTCACCGGCACCAGGTTCTGCGCCGCCCCGCGCATCACCTCTTTGCCGATGGCGGTGCTGCCCGTGAACACGATGTGGCCGAAGGGGCGCCGGGTGAATTCGCCGGCGAACGCGGGCCCGCCGGTGACCACCGCGACGTCGAGCGGGTCGATGCGCTCCGCGAACAGCCGGGCGATGGTCCCGGCCGTGCGCGGCACCACCTCGGACGGCTTGAGCACGGCGCGGTTGCCGGCCGCGAGCGCGTAGGCGAGGGGGCTGAGCAGCGTGAACACGGGCGCGTTCCAGGTGCCGAGGATGCCCACGGTGCCCTTGGGGCGGTAGCGGACCTCGGCAGTGGCGCCGTGGGCGTCGTACGGCGCGTAGGCGCGGCGCGGCTGCGGCGCCATCCACTCCTCGAGGCCGTCGCGGGCGGCCTTGAGCGAGGTCAGCGAGCCCAGGATGTCGTTCATGATCGAGTAGCCGCGGTGCCGGCCGCCGAAGTCGGCGTCGATGGCGTCGACGATGTCGCGGTACCCGTCCACCAGCAGGTCGATCACCGCCTGGATGCGGGCCCGCCGGGCGTCCGCGGTGGGCAGCCCCTCGGCCTGCAGCGACGCGCGCTGGCGGGCGAGGACGTCGTCGAGCGAATCCAGTGCCGTGGCGGCGGCGGTGTCTGCGGTCATGCGGGACGCTCCTCACGCGTGCGGGCGGCCGAGCTGGGCCGCGCGGTGTACACCGCCGACGCTAGGCCCGGTGTGAGCCGGCCTACATTCCGGTCCTACCCAGTGGAATCCCACTGAGCCGCATGCCGATCCGCCGGTACACCAGTGATAACGACGTCGTCAGGAGGAGCAATGCGCACACGGGGAGCGGTCATCCGGCAGGCACCGGGCGTCTACGAGGTGGCGGAGATGGAGCTCGACGAGCCGCGCCGCGACGAGGTCCTGGTGCGCATGGTGGCGTCGGGCCTGTGTCACTCGGATCTGCACATCGCGGCCGGCGACCACGCGGTGCACAACTACCCGATCTGCGGCGGGCACGAGGGTGCGGGCGTCGTCGAGGCGGTGGGGCCCGGCGCCGACCGGTTTGCGGTGGGCGACCACGTGGTGTTCTCGTTCCTCGCCGCGTGCGGCACGTGCCGCTGGTGCGCCTCGGGCATGCAGAACCTGTGCGACCGGGGCGCGGCGATCATGACGGGCGGCCGGCCCGACGACCCGGACAGCCACCGTCTCACCCTCGACGGCGCGCCGGTGGGGCAGACGTGCGGGCTGTCCACCTTCAGCGAGTACACGACGGTGCACGTCGACAACGTGATCCCGGTGCGCGACAAGGACCTGCCGCTCGACCGGCTGTGCCTGCTGAGCTGCGGCGTCGGCACCGGCTGGGGCGCGGCCGTCAACTCGGCGCAGGTGTACCCGGGGCAGACGGTGATCGTCATGGGCACCGGCGGCGTGGGCATCAACGCGGTGCAGGGCGCGGCGCACGCGGGGGCGGCGCGCATCATCGCGGTCGACCCGGTGGCGTTCAAGCGCGAGAGCGCGCTGCGGCTGGGCGCCACGCACGCCGTGGCGGGCATCGAGGAGGCGGCCGAGCTGGCGCGCACGTTCACCAACGGGCAGGGCGCCGACGCGGCGATCGTCACCGTCGGCAACACCACCGGCGAGCACATCGCGCAGGCGTTCTCCGCGATCCGCAAGGCCGGCGTGTGCGTGGTGACGGGGCTGGGGCCGATGAGCGACGTGGGCGTGCCGATCAGCCCGCTCGAGCTCACGCTGTACCAGAAGCGCCTCGTCGGCTCGCTGTTCGGCGCCTCGAACCCCACCGCCGACATCCCCTGGATGATCGACATGTACACCGCCGGCAAGCTCGAGCTCGACTCGCTCGTCACCAGCACCTACACCCTCGACCAGGTGGCCAAGGGCTTCGAGGACATGGAGGCGGGGGCGAACCTGCGCGGCGTGATCCTGTTCGACTGAGCGCGCCCGGCTGCCCCCCTGCGTGCCCCTTTGTGCCCGCCCCCCTGCGTGCCCCTTTGCGCCCGCGTTCGGTTAACCCTTGGCAGATTTCCCGGTGCGGAATCTGCCAAGGGTTAACCAAACGCGTGGGGGGGGGACGGCTCAGGCGTTGCGCAGTTCGTCGATGATGATGCGCCGCTGCTCGAGCAGCACCCGGATCTGCTCGGGCCGGCGGATCAGCTCGTCCATCCCGGCGGGGATGATCTGCCAGCTCACGCCGAAGCGGTCGCGGCACCAGCCGGCCTGCTCGTAGACCGGCACGTGCGAGAGCGCCTCCCAGTAGTGGTCGATCTCGGCCTGGTCGGCGCAGGTGATGACGAACGACACCGCCTCGGTGAACGTGAACAGCGGCCCGCCGTCGAGGCAGACGAAGTCGACCCCGTCCAGGACGAACTGCCCGTGCAGCACCCGGCCCGACATGCCCTCGAAGTGCGGGTCGATCGACTCGTCGGGGTATTCGACGATCGAGACGATGCGCGAGCGGGGGAACACGCCCACGTAGTACTCCATCGCCTCGCGGGCCTGGTCGTTGAACCACAGGCACGGCTGGATCGTGGCGGTCCTGAAGACGGTGCTCACTGGTGGCCTTTCGTCGTGCTCTGCCCCGACATGGTGCCGCATCGCCCATTCGGCGCCCGCCCCGGCCCGCGTCACTTAGCCCAGCCTTGCCTTATGCGCCCCGTGTGGTCCACCATATGGCGTAGACCATTGCGGCAAACACCACCCGGAGGCAGGTCCGATGACCGTCAGCATCCCGCTCTCGCAGCGACCCGTCGAAGACCTGCCCGGCCACTGGCTGCTGGCCCGGCTGGGCAAGCGCGTGCTGCGCCCCGGCGGCCGCGTCCTCACCGAGAACCTGCTGGCCGCGGCCAGGATCCCGGGCGCCGACGTGGTGGAGCTCGCGCCCGGCCTGGGCCGCACCGCGTCGCTCATCGTCGAGGACGGCCCGCGCAGCTACACGGGCGTGGACGAGGACCCCGACGCCGTCGCGTCGACGGGCGCCGTCGTGGGCGCGCGCGGCACCGTGGTCGAGGCGCCCGCCGCGACGACCGGGCTGGACGACGCCAGCGCCGACCTGGTGGTGGGCGAGGCGATGCTCACCATGCAGGGCGCCAAGGGCAAGACGGCGATCGTCGAGGAGGCGCACCGCGTGCTGCGCCCCGGCGGCCGCTACGCGATCCACGAGCTGGCGCTCGAGCCCGACACCCTCGACGACGAGCAGAAGACCGAGATCCGCAAGGCGCTGGCCCGCTCGATCAAGGTCAACGCCCGCCCGCTCACCACGGCCGAGTGGCGCGCGCTGTTCGAGGAGCACGGGTTCCGGGTGGAGACCGTCGACCACGCGCCGATGGCCCTGCTGCGGCTCGGCCGCAACCTCGAGGACGAGGGGCTGCTGGGGGTGCTGAAGATCGGGGTGAACCTGGTGCGCAACCCGGCCGCGTTCCGCCGCGTCGCGGGCATGTGGAAGGTATTCACCCGCTACGAGAAGCAGATGTCGGCGATCGCGCTGGTCGCGGTGAAGCAGTGACGGTGGCGGGGCCGCGGCCGGACCTGGACGGGCCGGACCTGGACGGGCCGGCGCACGGCGAGCACTACCGCGCCGGGGAGGACGCCGACGCGCGCTTCGGCGACGACGGCCGCTTCGCCGACGACCCGGCCGCCCCGCCGCCCCCGCACGGCGTGAACTGGCCGACGGTGCTCGCCTCGGCGGGCGTGGCCGCGGTGATCTCGGCGATCATCCTCAGCATCGGGGTGGTGGGCCTGCACCGCGCCTCCGACTCCGCCGCGCAGCCTGCGGTGGTGCGGGTGGTCACCGACGGCGGCGAGGCCGACGCCCCCGCGGCGGACCCGGCCGCCGACCCGTCCGCTGCGGCGGCCGCGGCGCCGGAGGAGACGGCGGCCGCCCCGGCACCCGCGGCGG
>CAZDSL010000002.1:0-10810 GCA_964507655.1 uncultured Mycobacteriaceae bacterium
GCGAACCCGCGGCCGGGCGCGTCGCGCGCCAGCGCCTCCGGTTCGGCGGGCAGCCCCAGCCGCTCGGCGCCGCGGGCGGCCCGGCGGTCCAGATAGGGCCGCACCCAGGTCCACGTGTCCTGCACCTCGCGCAGGAAGATCCCGGCGCCCACGGGGCCGATGCCGGCGAACTCCTGGATCAGCCGCGACGCGGCGCCGACGTCGCGCTCCGCGCGGTCGCCGAGGCGGCGCAGGTCGCCGCCGTACTCGTCGCGTACCCGCTCGGCCAGCTCCCGCAGCCGCGGCGCCGTCGACTCGTCGTAGCGCGCGTACCCACCGCGGTCGAGGGCGTCCACCACCGCGCGGCGGGGCGCGTCGGCCAGGGCGGCGGGCGTGCGCCATCCGGCGTGGAACAGCTCCCGCGCTGCGGCCACGGCGATGTCGGCGGAGATGCGGGTGCTCGACAGCAGCGCGAGCACGAGCAGCTGGAACAGCGGCATGGGCGTGTTCTTCAGCGTGATGCCCGCGTCGGCGGCGAACGTGGTGCCGGCGCGGTCGAGGAGCCCGTTCACGTCAGTCACCGTGCCGGGATACCCGGACGGCGCCGGAGTATGCGCCGGGCGCCGCGCCCGGGGCGGGGCGTGCGGGTCAGCGGCGCGCCCAGGCGAGGAAGTCGTCGGCCGCCACCACCGGCTTGCCCCACTCGCGGGCCTTGCGCGCCTTGCCCGACTGCGAGCCGGGCTCGGCGGCGACCAGCGCATCGCACCGGGTCTTGGACACGTGCAGCACGGGCGTCAGGCCGCGTTCCTCGGCGAGCGCGATCATGCTCTCGCGCGAGACGGGCGCGCCGTCCGCGCCCACGGCGTCGCCGGTGAAGCACACCCGCGTGCCGGGCGCGAGCACGCCGGCCGCGGAGCCCGATTCGATCGCGGCCAGACCGGCGGTGAGGTCGGCCCCCAGCACCGGCTCCGCGGCGCGCAGGCGCCCCAGCGCCTCCGCGGTGAGGGGGGCGCGGGCGGCCGCCGCACGCAGCTGTTCGGCGACGAGCGCCCGGGCCTCGCGCAGGATCCCGGCGTCGGCAACCGTGCCGGCGTCGGGTTCCGCGCCGGCGTCGGCTTCGGCATCGGACTCCGCACCGCCGTCCGCGCCGCCGCCGTCCGCACCGCGCCCGAGCAGCACCGCCGCCACCCGGCTGCCCACATCGAGGATCGCGGAGAACTGGGGCAGGGCCGCCGAGCGGGGCGTGGCGGCGCCGGGATCGCGGGTGAGCAGATACCCCACGGTCATGCCGGCGTCGGAGGCGGCGTCGGCCTCGAAGGCGCCCGCGGCCGGATCGTCCGCGCCCAGCCGGTCGCGCGCCCGCAGCGCGGCCCGCGCCCGCGCGAGCGCCGACCCCGACCGCAGCGCCGCCCGCTCGTCCTCCTCGAGCCGGCCGGCGGGCACGTCCACGCCCAGCGGCATGGGCAGGGACGTGCCGAGGCGCCGGAGCTCGAAGTCGATGCGCCCGAGCGTCCGGTCCACGTCGACCCCCACGGGAGTGCAGCCGTCGAGCAGCGGCAGCAGCATCGTCCACGCCTCGCGCAGCGTGGGCGCCAGCAGCACGTCGGACGCGGAGATGCCGTAGGCGCGGCGGGAGTCCGCCAGGTCGCGCTGCGGGTTGATCACCGAGCCGACGGCGGTGCCGTCGTCGAAGGCGACGGCCAGCTCGACGGGGCGCGGCGCGCTGCGGGCGGCGTCGTCGCCCACGGTGAGGGCGGCGACGGCGCAGTACCGGCGGGCGCCGGCGGGCGCGCTGCCGGCGCGCAGGAACCGCAGGATGCGCCGGTCGGTCTTGAGGTCCTTGGGCAGCACGGGGCGGGTGAGCACCAGCCCGTCCATCGACGTGCACCGGCTCAGCGCCACGTACAGCTGGCCCGTGGCGAAGGTGCCGCCGGTGAGGTCCACCACCAGCCGGTCGACGGTCTGCCCCTGGCTCTTGTGGATGGTGATGGCCCACGCGAGCCGGAACGGCAGCTGGGTGAACGAGCCGATCACCTCGTGGCGCAGCCCGCCGCCGTCCGTGACCGGCCGGGCGACCTCCCACGTGAAGGCGGCGACCTCGGCGACGTCGCCGCCGGGGAACCGCACGGACACCAGGCAGCCGCGCGGCGTCCACGCGGCATCGACGATCCGCCCGATGGTGCCGTTGGCCCACCGGTCGGAGGGATCGTTGGTGAGCATCATCACCTGGGCCCCCACCTTGAAGCGCAGCACGTCGTCGGTGGGCGCCTCGAAACGGTCGAGGTCGCCCAGGCGCTCGGCGTGGTGCACGAACTCCTCGCCCGCGAGCCGGGCGAGGCGTGCCGTGTTGCGGGAGGCGGCCATCCGGTTGGTGGTGGTGAGCGTCAGCCAGAATTCGCCCTCGGGCGCCGCGAAATCCGGCCGGGTGCGGGAGTTGAGCTCGCCGCGCGCACGCTCCACCAGAGTGCCCTCGCGGAGGGCGTTGAGGATGGTGGTCAGCCGCCGGTCGCCGGACTGGCGGAACACCCGGGTGAGGTCGACGGTGGGGAAGTCGGCGGGGCGGTAGGAGTCGGCGGAGAAGAAGTACGGGGTGCCGTAGCGGGTGGAGAAGTACCCGCTCTCGTGCTCGCGCACCACGGGAGGCAGCTGGAACAGGTCGCCCACCAGCACGATCTGCACGCCGCCGAACGGCTGCGCCGGGTCGGGGCCGAAGCGGCGCAGCGCGGCGGCCACCATGTCGAACAGGTCGGCCCGCACCATGGAGGCCTCGTCGATGACGAGCGTCTGCAGCTGCGCGAGGGTGGCGGTGAACCGCCCCGGCCGGTACGCGCCGCCCTCCACGTCGGCGCGGGTGGTGCCGGGCCGGAAGCCGAACAGCCGGTGGAGGGTGTAGCCGCCCACGGCCAGCGCGGCGATGCCGGTGGGCGCCGCCACCAGCGTGCGCCGGTCGGTCTCGGCCAGGAAGCGGCGGATCAGCGTCGACTTGCCGGTGCCCGCCCGGCCGGTGAGGAACAGGCTGCGGCCGGAGTGCAGCAGCGTGAGGGCGTGCGCGAACTCCTCGGTGAGGATGATCGGCGATGCGGGCACGGCGGTACTCCTGGGGGTGGGGGCGGCGAGGCGGGGTGCGGCGGGGGCGAGCGGCGTGCGGGGACTGGGATGTGCCGCGCGCGGCCCGGGTCAGCCGCGGGCGGCGTCGATGCGGGGGAACGGCGCGGCGGCCTCGAGCTGGTAGGCGAGGTCGAGCAGGGTGCGCTCGTCGCCGCGCCGGGCGGCGAGCTGCACCGACCCCGGGATGCCGTCGGGCAGCATCGTGTGCGGCAGCGCCACCGCCGGGCCGCCGCCCACGTTGGCGAGCGGGGTGAAGCCCACGTAGCCGACGAGGCGGCGGAACAGCTCGTCGAACGGCTGGTCGGGGCGGAGCTCGCCGAGCACGGGCGCCGGGTGGGTGAGGGTGGGGCTGAGGAGCACGTCGACGCCGGTGAACTGCGCGTCGAAGAGCCGCTCGGCGCCGCGCAGGCGGCGGATCGCCCCGGGCAGCCGGGCGGCGCGGCGGCGGCAGTGCCGCAGCAGGCCCCTGGTGAAGGGGTCGAGCCGCCGCAGGTGCAGGTGGCCGCGGTGCTCGGCCTTGAGGGAGGCCGTCATGAGCACCGCCAGCAGCGCCCAGTAGGCCTCGAAATCGGCGATGAAGCCCGGGTCGACCTCCAGCGCCGTCTCGGTGACCTCGTGGCCCAGGCCCGCCAGCGTCCCGGCCGCGGAGTCGAGCGCGGCGGCGCACGCCGGGTGCAGCGGGGTGCCGGCGAGGTCGCGGCGCAGCACCCCGATGCGCAGGCGCTGCGCGGTGGGGCCCTCGAGGAGCCCGATCGCCGGCAGCTGCGGCACCGGCGCGTACCGCTCGGCGGCGGCCAGGTAGTGGGCGGTGTCGCGCACGGTGCGGCTGACCACGCCCTCCGTCACCAGGTTGACGGGCAGGCTGCGCGCGCCGGGGCGGTCGAGCATGCGCCCGCGCGTGGGCTTGAGCCCCACCAGCCCGCACGCCGCGGCGGGGATGCGGATCGAGCCGCCGCCGTCGTTGGCGTGGGCGATCGGCACCGCCCCCGCCGCCACGAGCGCCGCCGCGCCGCCCGAGGACGCCCCGCACGAGCGGGAGGTGTCCCACGGGTTGCGGGTGGGCGCGGCGCCGGCGTACTCGGTGCTGGCCGAGAGCCCGAACTCCGGCAGCGTCGACTTGCCCAGCACGGTGAACCCCTGCGCCAGGAACTGCTCGGCGGGCGGGGAGGCGCGGTGCGCCGGGTGCGGCGTGATGGCCGCCGACCCGTGGCACGTGGGCAGCCCGGCGACGTCGGCGTTGTCCTTGACCAGGCTGGGGACGCCGGCGAACGGGCCGGTGGGCACGGGGCCGCGGGCGGCCTCGGCGGCGCGGGCAAAGCACTGGGCCGCCACCGCGCCCAGCTTCGCATCGACCAGCCGGGTGCGCGCGATCGCGGCGTCGGCGGCCTCGGCCGGCGAGACCTCCCCGGCGCGGATCGCGGCCGCGAGGCCCACGGCGTCGAGCGTTCCCAGCGCGTCGTCCGCGAAGGCGTGCACGCGGGTGGCGGGGGCGGCGGCGGTGGTGCGGTCGGCGGTGGTGCAGTCGGTGGCGGCGCCGGGGGAGGGCGCGGGTTCGGGTGCCATGACGCCGACGGTAGACCAGGCGACGCCGGGTGCGGCGGCGCCGCGCCACGGTACGATGCCGGTACCGCCGCGCAGGGCCGGCGCGGCGCCGTGGCCACCCGCCGAGGCGCGGTCGGCGCGGGCGTGCCAGGATATCTGTGACTAGCAGGTACGGGAAGAAACCTGGGGGAGCGATGGGCGGCCGGATGGGTGCGCTGGCGTCGATGCTGCGCGCGCCGGTGGAGGGGGCGGTGCGGGCGTTCGCGGACAAGCCCGACGGGCTCGCGGCGCGCGATCCGCAGTTCATCCGCGAGATGCTGCCCCGGTTCTGGCTGGCGGCGCGCCTGTACTTCCGGGCGGAGGTGCGCGGGTTCGAGAACGTGCCCGACGAGCCGGTGCTGTTCGTGGGCAACCACAGCGGCGGTGCCGACGTGCCCGACACGTTCGTGTTCATGCTCGCCTACCACACGTACTTCACGGTGGAGGGGCGTCCGCTGGTGGGCCTGGCGCATCAGCTGGTGATGCGGGTGCCGCTGGTGGGCGACTTCGCCCGCCGGTTCGGCATGGTGCAGGCCGGCACCGAAGCGGCGGCGGGGCTGCTGCGCCAGGGGGCCAACGTGCTCGTCTACCCGGGCGGCGACGTGGAGGCCCTGCGGCCGTGGCGCGACCGCAACCGCATCGTGTTCGACGGCCGGCAGGGCTTCCTGCGCCTGGCGCACGAGGCCGGCGTGAAGATCGTCCCGGTGGTGGCGACGGGCGGGCAGGAGACGTTCTTCGTGTTCAACGACGGCCGGGCCATGGCGCGCCGGCTGGGGTTCGACCGCCTGCTGCGGGTGAAGTCGGTGCCGCTGAGCTGGTCGGTGCCGTGGGGGTTCCTGCCCGCCGACCTGCCGCACGTGCCGTTGCCGGCGAAGATCCGCATCCGGGTGCTCGAGCCCATCGACCTGCGGGAGCGGTTCGGCGCGTCGCCCGATTGGGACGAGGCGTACGGGTACGTGACGTCGGTGATGCAGGTGGCGCTCTCGCGGCTCGCCACCGAGACGGTGATCCCGGTGGTCGGCTGATGCACGCCGCCCGCCGTTCGATCCTCGTGCAGTGTGCGCCCGCCGCGGTGGCCCGGACGCTCGCGCGGCCCGAGCCGGTGATGGACGCCGTCGCGGAGCTCGGCCGGGCGCGGCCGGTGGGCGACGGGCGCTGGGACGTGTTCCTCTCCGTCGGCACCCTGCACGCGGGCGGCCGCGTCGCGCTCGCGGAGGCAGGCGAGGCGATGACGGGTGACGCGATGCCGGGCTCACCCGCGGGCGAGGTGGTGCTGGCCTGGCGGTCCGAGAGCGGCACCCGGCACCGCGCCGCGTTCGCCGTCGCCCCCGAGGGGCCCGGCGCGGTGATCACCGCGGAGGTGGCCGTGGAGTTCGCGGGGGCCGGCACGGGCCCGCTGCTGGGCTTCCTGGCGCGCGGGATGCTGGGGCGCCACCTCGAGGCGGTGCTCGAGCGGGTGCGGCACCGCCTGGAGCACGACGAGCCGGGGGCGCTCGAGCGGGCCGCGGCGACGGCGCGCTGAGCCGGGCGGGAACGGCGGCAGGCGGTATCGGGCCCTCAGCTGTGCGCGGAGAGCAGGAACACCGGGTGCGCGTGGGCCTCGGCGGCGAAGGCCGCGTCGTCGTCCTCGGGTGCCGCGTCGAAGAACGGCCGCGTGACGGGAACGGCGGCGGCGTAGCGGCGCAGCACCGGCCCGGCGGTGGCGCCGTCGACCTCCGCGGCCACGAGCGTCTCGCGGCGGCGGCCCCGGCGCAGCTCGAGCCGGGGGTGCGCGCGCAGGTTGAGCACCCACGCCACGGCCCCGTAGGGTGCGACGAGCCAGCGCACGCCGTCGCGCTCGACCAGCGTGACCGGGGTGGTGCGGGGCCGGCCGCTGCGCCGCCCCACCGTCGTCATCAGATAGGTGGACGGGGGCCCCGCCCCCACGCTGAGCAGGGCGGTGACGATCCTGTTGACGATCCTGCGCGCCGGGCCCAGCCGGTACTCGCGTGCCATGGAACCTCCCCTGTCCGGACGTGGCGGGCGTCAGAAGTGGTGCGCCCCGCCGTCGACGCCGATGTGCTCGCTGCTGATGAAGCGCGCCTCGTCCGAGGCGAGGAACACCGCCAGGTGCGCGATCTCCTCGGGCTCGGCGTACGTCTGGTTGGTGAACGTGGTGCCCATGACCGCCAGCTTGGGGTTGGCGGCGTTGGTGCGCTCGATGGCGCCGGTCATGTCGCCGCTGCCCATGGGGGTGGCCACGCCGCCGGGGTGGATGCTGTTGACGCGGATGTCGTGCGCGCCCAGCTCGGCGGCGAATGCGCGGGTCATGCCCGTCACCGCGTGCTTGCTGGTGGTGTACGGCACCATGAACGGCTGCACCTTCTTGCCGGCGTACGAGCTGATCAGCGTGATCGATCCGCCGCCGCCGGCCACCAGGTGCGGCGCCGTGGCCAGCACGGTGTTCCACACGCCCTTGACGTTGATGTCGAGGGTGGCCTCCATGACCTCTGGCGGCGTGTCGTCCCACGTGACGGGGATGCAGATGCCCGCGTTGGCGACGACGGCGTCGAGCCGGCCCAGCTCGCCGGCCCCCGCGTCGACCGCGGCGCGCAGCGCGGCCAGGTCGCGCACGTCGGCCTGCGTGAGCAGGGCCCGGCGGCCCTGCTCCTCGACGAGCCGGCGCGTCTCGGCGAGGTCGTCGGGCGTGGCCGAGTCGTAGGGCACCCCCTGCGGCAGCGGCCCGGCGAGGTCGATGCCGATCACGTCGGCGCCCTCCTGCGCGAAACGGACGGCGTGGGCGCGGCCCTGACCGCGCGCCACGCCGGTGATGAAGACTGCCTTGCCGTCGAGCCTGCCGGCCATGCCGATGCCTCCTGCGGTGCGGGATCCGGTGGGGGAGTGCACACCTCCCGCCCCGACGCTAGCGAGAAGGACCGCGGCGCGCGGCCGGTTCGCGCGGATCGGCCGCGCGCCGTGTGTGGCGGGACGCACAGCCGCGGGGGGAAGACGGGGCGTCCGGTCGGCGTTGGATTGTTGCGGGGTCAACGAACCGCGCCGCCGCCGGACCGTGCGACGGCGCGGCTCCGCGACGCGGATCAGACGACGATTGCGACGACGAGCAGGAGAGCGCACATGGACAACGCCGGCACGCCGAGGCTGGGGATCATCATCGCGAGCGTCCGCGAGGCGCGGATCGGGCACATGGTGGGGGAGTGGATCGCCGCCCAGGCCCGCGAGCACGGCGCCTACGAGGTGGACGTCATCGACCTGGCCGAGGTGGCGCTGCCGCTGACCACCTCCGAGCCGCACCACCCGCGCTCGGGGCAGTACGTCAACGAGAGCACCAAGGCGTGGAGCGCCCGCGTGCGCGCGTGCCAGGCGTTCGTCATCGTCACCCCCGAGTACAACTTCGGCATCCCGGCGTCGCTGAAGAACGCGCTCGACCTCGTCTCCACCGAGTGGAACTACAAGCCGGTGGCGTTCGCCTCCTACGGCGGCATCTCCGGCGGCATGCGCGCGGTGGAGCACACCAAGCAGGTGGTGCTGCCGCTGCGGCTGTTCCCCATCGTCGAGGCGATCGTCGCGCCGATGGTGTTCGACCAGCTCGACGGCGGGGTGTTCACCCCCAACGAGGTCCAGCTGGGCGCCGTCAAGCAGGTGCTGGACGAGCTGTCGCGGCTCACCGGGGTGCTGCGCCCGCTGCAGTCCTGAGCCGACGTCCGGGGCCGGTCCGCGTGCGCGCCACGGCGCCGCCGGGCCGGCCCCTCGGCGTCTCGCGCACGCGCGTCGCCGCCGCCCGCGCCGGCCGCCTGTCCTACCGTGGGGCGCATGACGGGTACGGAACCGCGCGCGGCGCGGGTGCGGGCGGGCGGGCGCAGCGAGGCGATCCGGCAGACGGTGGCGCGCACCGTCCTGGAGCTGCTCCGCGAGGGCGATGCGGGGTTCACGGTGGCCGGTGTCGCCGCGCGCGCCGGGCTGCCGCGCTCGACGGTGTACCGCTGGTGGCCGACGCGCGTCGAGCTGGTGCGGGAGGCGCTCACGCTGCACACCGCGGAGCTGCGCGCGCCCGACACCGGCGCGTGGCCGACCGACGTGGAGGCGCTGACGCGTGAGCTCGCGGCGTTCTTCGCGCAGCCCGTGGAGCGCGCGATGAACGCGGTGCTCGCCGCCGACGTCGATTCGGAGATCGCCGCCGTGCAGCGCACCCACTGGATGCCGATCGCCGGCGAGCTCTCGACGATCGTCGCGCGCGGCAAGGAGCGCGGCGAGGTGCGCGCCGACGCCGACCCCGGGATGGTCATGCAGATGATCACCGGCCCACTGCTGCTCGGCATCACCTTCGGCGGCCGGTGCGACGAGGCCACGGTCCGGGGCGTAACCCAGGCGGTGACCAGGGCGTACGCCGCAGGATAGGGCCGGGGCGCCGGCCCCCGCAACCCCTCTAACGAAACGGATGTTGCGTTAGACGCGGTGCTTCTGCTTTCCTTCTCCAGTGGCCCCGGCCACACCTGCGACCTGTCGAGGCGCAGGACACGGGAGAGGAGACACCATGGCACCCCACCTGCGCCGCTCGAGGTCGGTGCCGCTCGCGGCGGCCGCCCTGTCCGTGCTGCTGCTCGCCGGCGGGTGCGCCGGGGGAGACGCTGCGGAGGACGGCGGCGGCACCGCCGCATGGGAGACCGGATACGTGTCGGCGCCCGGGCAGGGCGACGCCGCCCGCATCGGCGGCACGCTCACGGTGGGCTCGTACTCGTTCCCGCGCAGCCTCGACCCGCTGGACAACCAGATCTCCGGCGCCGCGGGAGGAACGGAGCTCGCCGCGATCTACGACGTGCTGGTGCGCGAGAACGAGGACGGCACCTACGCGCCGCAGCTCGCCGAGTCGCTCACGCCGTCGACCGACGGCCGCACCTGGACGGTGACGCTGCCCGCCGGTGCGACGTTCAGCGACGGCACGCCGCTCACCGCCGACGCCGTCAAGGCCAGCATCGACCGCTACGCCGGGAGCACCGCCTCGGGCGTGCAGACGTGGAACCGCATCGTCGCGGGCACCGACGTCACCGGCCCGCAGACCGTCGCCTTCCGGCTGAACTACGCCTGGCAGAACTTCCCCGTCCTGCTCTGCGGCGCGCCCGGCATGATCGTGGCCCCCGCCGCCTACGCGGGCGGCGGGTTCCGGCCGATCGGCGCGGGCCCGTTCACGGTGTCGCGCTTCGCACAGAACGAGGAGCTCGACCTGAGCGCCCGCGACGACTACGTCAAGGGCCGCCCGCCGCTGGACGAGGTGCGCTTCCAGCCTGCGGCCGGGGCGCAGATGCAGCTCGACTCGCTGCACAGCGGCCAGTTCGACATGACCTACCTGTTCCGCGACCCCGAGGTCATCGGCCAGGCCGAGTCGGCGGGGCTGCCGGGCTTCCGCGACCTGCAGGGCGCCGGCACCATCGCCTACATCAACCAGTCGCCGGGCCGCGACGGCGCCGACGTGCGCGTGCGCCGCGCGGTGGCCCTCGCCGTCGACCCGGCCACCATGGCCCAGCGTGTGGACGGCGACGACGCCGTCTCGGGGGCGGCGCTGTTCCCCGAGGGGTCCGAGTGGCACAGCGACGTCGCCGTCGTCACCCCCGACGCGGCCCAGGCCCGGCAGCTGGTGGACCAGGCCAAGGCGGACGGCTTCGACGGCACGCTGACGTACCTGTCCACCTCCGATCCGTCGTCGCGCGCCGGAGCTCTGGCCGCGCAGCAGATGCTGGGCGCCGTGGGGATCACGCTGCAGATCGACGAGGTCGGCAGCGTGGCCGACCTGATCCAGCGCACCTACGTCGACCGCGACTTCGACATCACCCGCAGCGGTGCGAACCTCATCGACGCGGCGCCCTACCTGCGGCTCTACGACGCGATGGGCAGCGAGTCGGGCGACAACCCCACCGGCTACGCCGACCCGGCCACCGACGCGCTGCTCGAGAGCCTGCTTCAGGCCACCGACGATGCGCAGCGCCGGCAGATCATCGACAAGATCCAGCTGCAGGTGAACGACACGGTGCCGTTCGTCGTGTGGGGCCCGGCGCAGATCCGCGAGACGTGGACCGACGACGTGCACGGGGTGGTGCGCACGTTCGACGACATCATGCTGCTGGATCAGGCCTGGGTGAGCGCGTGACGC
>CAZDSL010000002.1:10910-14573 GCA_964507655.1 uncultured Mycobacteriaceae bacterium
CCGCCGCCGCCGAGGTCGGCGAGCAGGCGGCGCGTCAGCTCCGCGGACGACTGCGGATTCTGGCCCGTGTACAGGTTGCCGTCCACCACCACGTGCGGGCGCAGCGGGCGGCCGCGCGAATAGTCGACGCCCGCCTCGACCAGCTTGTCCTCCAGCCGCCACGGCGCCTTGCGCGCGAACGGGATGAGCCGCTCCTCGCGGTTCGACATCCCCGTCATGCGCCGGCCCGCGAACGGGCAGGATCCGTCGGGGCCGTGCGCTGCGAGCACCGCGGCGGGGGCGTGGCACAGCAGCGCCAGCGGGCGGCCCGAGCGGAGGCGCTCGGTGAGCAGCGCGCCGGAGGTTTCGTCGTAGGCGAGATCCTCCATCGGGCCGTGCCCGCCGGGGTAGAAGACGAGGTCGTAGCGGTCGGGGTCCACCTCGTCGAGCGGCACCGGATTCGCCAGGCGATGGGCGATGGACTCGAGATACCGCACCATCTTCCTGCGCTTGCGTGGCAGGCCCCCTGCCGGGCCGAGGCTGAGCCGGTCGAGGGTGGGCGACCTGCCGCCGGGCGTCGCGATGGTGACGCGCCAGCCGGCGTCGGTGAACGCGCGGTGCGGCACGGCCACCTCCTCGGCCCAGTAGCCGGAGGGGTGCACGCTGCCGTCGTCGAGGGTCCACCTGTCGGCGGCGGAGACGACGAACAGCGCCTCGGTCATCGCGCGACCCTTCCGGTCGTGGTGCACGGCGTGCGGTTCCGCGGGGTGTTCACGGGCCGCCCGGCGGGTGCGGCCGCCGCCGGACGGGGGAGGTCACCGGCCCGCGGAGCCGCCCAGCGAGCCGGTGCCGAGCGAGCCGTCGAGGCCGCCGAGCGAGCCGGGATCGAGCGAGCCGTCGAGGCTGCCGAGCGAACCGGAGGGCCCCGGCTCGCCCGAGGGCACGAACGTGAGGAACACCGACCGTCCGGCCTGCGCCGGCACGGCCGTGACCCACGTCCACGTGCCCTGGCGTTTGCGCAGCACGGCGATCTGCTGCCCCGCGGCGTCCTTCACGTACATCGTGTCGCCGTTGACGGCGACGTCGGTGGTGTCGTGGTAGCCGCCCGGGCCGGACGGGTCGCCGGCGTCGACGGTGACGCGCTGGTCCACCCGCACCGTGCCGTCGGCGGCGAGCGGGTAGACGGCCACGGCGCCGTCGGCGTTGCGGTCGATGGCGTAGAGGCGGGAACCGGCGACGTCGAGGCCCCACAGGTAGCCGTCGATCACCGTCTGCGACGGGGTCTGCGCCGGCAGCCCGTCGCCGCCGAGCGGGAAGACCATCACCGGCCCGGTCCAGGTGTAGGTGCTCACGTACACCGCGTGGTCGCCCACGGCGACGTCGGCAGGCTGCCCCTCGACGGGGATGTCGCGGACCTGCGCGGTGGGCATCCCGTCCGCGCCGAGCGCGAACACCAGCAGGCGCCCGTCGTTGGCGGCGACGTAGAGATGCCCGTCGTGGACGGCCAGCCCGCGGGCGGGGACGCCGTCGAGGGCCGGGATGGGGGTGAGCGGCCCGCCGTCGGGCGACCCGACGCACGTGGCGTTGCCGTTGACGAGGTACAGGTGCCCGTCGCCCACGGCCACGCCCGCCGGGTCCCACGCGTCGTCCCCGCAGCCGGGCACGTCGAGCGTGGTCGCATCGCCCAGCGTGCCGGTGCCGTCGGCGGCCCACGAGAGCAGGGTGCCGTCGGTGTTCCGGTCGGGCGTGAGCACGGTGCCCGGGACGGTGCGGGCGGTGCCCGCGTGAGCGACGGCGCCCGCGGAGAGCAGCGTCGCGGCGCTGCACAGCACGGCCGCGGCGGCGCGGAACACAGGGCGGGCGGTCATGGATTCCTCCTTGCACCGGATCCGTCCCCGAGGTTACGTGCGCCCTGCACCTTCCGGGCCGGTTCGTGCCGCTTCGGCCAGTTCCCGCACCCGCGCCTTGGCGATCTTGCCCCCGGCGGCGAGCGGCATCGCGTCCAGCACCAGCAGGCGTTCAGGGAGGTACTCCGGGGTGGCGCCCTGCTCGCGCAGCCAGCCGGTGAGCCGCTCCAGAGTCAGCGTGCCGGCGCCGGGCACGAGGGTCACCGCCGCGCACAGGCGCTCGCCGAACAGCGCGTCGGGCACGCCCACCGCCGCCACCATCGCCACCGCGGGGTGCTCGCGCACCAGGTCCTCCACCTCGGCGGCCGAGATGTTCTTGCCCCCGCGGATGATGAGGTCGGCCAGCCGGCCCACCACGCGCAGCCTGCCGTCCGCGTCCAGCTCCACCACGTCGCCCAGCAGCATCGCGCCGTCGTCGGTGAACAGCTCGGCATCCGCGTCCGGGTCGCCGAAGTACCCGGGCGACGTGAGGGGACCGCGCACCGCGGGCTGCCCGCGCCGCGGGAACGGGCCGCCGACCTCGCGCCGCGTGGCCGGGTCGAGGATGCGCAGGTGCGCCTCGGGCAGCGCGTGGCCGGCGGTGCCCAGGCGGGTGTCATCGTCGTCGCGGACGGTGGTGGCGCTGACGCCGCCCGCCTCGTTGGAGCCGTAGAACTGCAGCACCTTGGCGCCGGTGAGCCGCTCGAACCGTTCGGCCTCCGCGCGCGGCACGGCCTCACCGCCCGTGTACATCACGCGCAGCCGCGTGAGCCCCTCCAGGGTGTCGGGGCACGCCTGGAGCATCATGCGGAACTGGGTGCTCACCGCGCCGAGCAGCGTGACGCCGTGGTCGGCCAGCAGGCGGGCCGCCGCGGCCGCGTCGAAGCGCTCGAGCACCACCGCGGGGCGGCCGAGCAGCGCGGGCAGCAGGTGCGCCGTCCACATCCCGAAGCCGTAGGGGGCGGGCACGAACGACGCGATCACCTCGCCGGGGCCCAGCGCCGCGCCGCGGCAGGCCGTCGCCGCGAACACCGCCCAGCGCCGGTGCGAATGCTGCACCAGCTTCGGCAGGCCGGTGGTGCCCGAGGTGGCGTTGAGATACGACACGTCATCGACGGTGAACGCGCGGGCGGGCGGTAAGGGCGGGCCGGGAGCGGCGCCGTCGACGGTGACGCCGCCGGGCGAGACGGCGACGACGTGCGCGATGCCGGCGCCGCGTGCGCGCAGGTCGTCGGCGATCTCCCCGGCGGCGCGCCCGCGCATGTGCGGCGCGGTGACCAGCACCGTGGCACCCGAGCGCTGGGCCACGTGCGCGAGCTCGGCCGGACCGGAGCGGGCGCCGGTGGCCGCGGCGACCACCCCCGCCCGGTACAGGCCGACGGCGGCCGCATGGAACACGGCGGTGTCGGGCAGGAACACCGCGGCGGTCCGCGTGTTCGGCAGGGCGAGCACCGCGTCGCGCACCGCATCCGCCAGCGCGTCGTACTGCGCCCAGGTGACGGTGCCGGCGGGGGAGAGGTAGGCGGGCTCGTCCGGGGCGACTGCGGCGCGGTGGCGGATGAGCGTGCTCACGGGCAGGTGCGTCCACGCCATCGGGTCGTCCGCGAACGGGGGGAGGGCCGCGAGGGCGGGGTCGGGCGGGGTTCGGCGCATGATGCCATGATCGTCGCGCGGGCGGCGGGTGCGCGTGGGGCGTCCCGTCTCGCGGGCCGGGAGTTCTCGTGCCTGCACGCGTTGGGTTAACCCTTGGCAGTTTCGGAGGGGTGGATTCTGCCAGGAGTTAACCCAACGCGGGGGT
>CAZDSL010000002.1:14673-34977 GCA_964507655.1 uncultured Mycobacteriaceae bacterium
CAACGCGGGGGTAGGGCAACGCGGGGGTGGGCAGCGCAGGGCAGGGGTGTCACAGGGCGGGGGACTTAGCGTCCACCGATCGGGGGACAACGGCATTCCCCCTGGTCATCAGCCCGCAGCGGGACATACGCGGGCGCTCCCGGACGGGATAGTGGAGTCATCGCCGGAACGCACCGGCACCCCGCACCGCAAGCCCCGCAAGGAGAGATCATGACCATCCGCACCCGCACCGCCGCCACCGTCGCCGCCGCCGCCGTCCTCGCCGGCTCGGCCGCCACCGCCGCGCTGCTCGGCGCCGGCGCCGCCCAGGCCATGCCCACCGAGCACGACGCCACCGCCGTCATCACCGTGCACAACAACAGCGATTCGACGATGTTCTACGACGGCGGCTTCAGCCCCGACGGGCAGTGGATCGACGCGCCGTTCGCGCAGATCCCGCCGCACAGCAGCGACAGGATCACGGTGGCGGCGAACGGCGGCGGCGACGGGGTGGCGGCGAACCTGAGCTATCACCTGTCCGGAAACTCGATGGCGCCGCGCGGCACCGTCACCCTGCACGCCGACGACTACGCCTCCAACACCGGCACCGCGGGCACCAGCTGGACGCAGCCGCTCGACGTCGCCTCCTTCGTGGAGGTCGGGCACCCGCACGCGAGCTTCGTCTTCAACGTCGACTGACGGCTTCCCACACGGCGGGCCGGGGCGATCGTGCGCCCCGGCCCGCCGTGTGCGTCCGGTCTCACACCGACCCTTGCGTAATGCAGGTCACGCTGTTAGCTTAACTGCATCCAAAAATGTATGCAGTTCTGGAGGTGTCTCGTGACAACGCTGCACGCACCGGATTCCGCGGTCGCCACGGTGGCCGTGTCGGATCCCCGCCACGTCGATGCGGAGGCGTTCCTGCTCCGCGAGGCGGAGCTCCTCGACGACCTCGAGGAGCGGACCTGGCTCACGGAGATGGTGAGCCGCGACATCGTCTACCGCGTGCCCATCCGGGAGACGGTGGAGCGCGCCCGGGGCCGCGGCTTCCAGGAGTCGACCTTCCACCTGGACGAGACGTACGGCTCGCTCGACACGCGTGTCACCCGGGGCGAGACCAAGTACGCGTGGGCCGAGGATCCGCCGTCGCGGGTGCGTCACTTCATCACGAACATCCGCGTGCGGGCGACGGACCCCGCGGAGGCCGACGTGCTGGACGTGCGCAGCAACTTCCTGATCTACCGCACCCGGCAGGACCAGACGACCCCCAGCCTGCTCTCGGGCGAACGGCACGACCGCCTGCGGCGCGAAAACGGCTGCTGGCGTCTGCTGCGGCGGATGGTCTACCTCGACTCCACCGTCATCGGCACCCACAACTTCTCGCTGTTCTTCTGACGGCCCCGAACCTCCAGGAAGTGCATCAATGAACCCGGTCACCCCCGACTGCCCCCGTACCGCGACCCGGCCCACCGGCCTGCCCCCGCAGGTGCGCGAGGTCATGGACCGCATCGAATCCGGCCTCCCGCACGGGCGGATCCCCGCCGAGATCTTCGGCAACCCCGACATCTACCAGGCGGAGCTCCGGCGCGTCTTCGGCCGCGCATGGGTGTTCCTCGCGCACGAGTCCGAGATCGAGGCCAACGGCGACTACGTGCTGCGCAAGATCGGCGAGGACAACTTCGTCGTCACCCGCGACGAGTTCGGCGAGATCCACGTGCTCTTCGACGCCTGCCGGCACCGGGGCGTGCAGATCTGCCGCGCCGACTCCGGCAACACCTCACACTTCCGCTGCCCCTACCACGGCTGGACGTACGGCTCGGACGGCGCGCTCATCGGGGCGCCGCTGTGGAAGAACGCGCTGGGCGGCATGAACAAGGAGAACAGCGGGCTCGCCAAGGCCGCGCAGGTGGAGAGCTTCCACGGCCTCATCTTCGCCACCCTCGACCCCACCGCGCCGCCGCTGCGCACCTACCTGGGCGGGATGGCCTGGTACCTCGACCTGATCTTCGGGCTCGACAAGGACGGCGTGGAGGTGCTGGGCGCGCCGCAGCGCTTCCTCATCGACGCCAACTGGAAGTCGGGCGCCGACAACTTCTCCGGCGACGACTACCACCTGGGCACCCTGCACAAGTCGGTGTGGAGCATCGGGGCCTTCCCCGTGCCCTTCAGCGAGAACATGATGGGCTACCACATCCAGGCCTCGCCGGGGCATTCGCTGTCGTTCTCCATGGCCGAGGACGCGGACGAGCCGGGGCCGAACTTCTTCGGCTTCCCCGATTCGCTGGCCGAGCACTTCGACGGCGAGAGCATCTCGCCGGAGCAGCTCGAGGTGGCGCGCCGTTCGCGTGTGTTCGTGGGCAACGTGTTCCCCAACTTCTCGATCCTCGCGCTGCCGATGACCGAGGACGGCTCCCACCACCCGCCCACGGGGATCCTCACGATCCGCACGTGGCAGCCCAAGGGGCCCGGGCAGATCGAGATCTGGAACTGGTTCGTGGGCTACAAGAACATGACCCCCGAGCAGAAGGAGCGCACCTACCACGCCGGCCTGGGCACGTTCTCGCTCGGCGGATCGTTCGAGATGGACGACACCGAGCCGTGGCTGACGATCACCCGCAACGGCCGGTCGGTGGCGAGCGAGCTGCTGGGCTTCGAGCTCAACTACCAGATGGGTATGCCCGGCATCGGCATGGCCACGCCCGTGTCGGATTGGCCGGGCCCGGGGAAGGTGTACTGGACGCGCTACGAGGAGGGCGTGCAGCGCAACCTGTACGCGTTCTATGCGGACATGATGCGCGCCGAGCCGGGCGAGTGGCCGGAGTTCGAGTTTTGACCGCCGCGACGCGGGGCCGGCCCGCGCAGCCGTCTGCAGCGGGGGCCGACGCGCCGGACGACGGGGGAGCGCGCGAACGCTACTTGGCCGGCGGGCTGTTGGGCCGGCTCACCCCGGGCACGCACCCCGCGGTGGTCGTGGTCGATCTGCAGTACGGCTTCACCGAGCCGGCATACGCGCCGGGATTCGCGATGGACCACGTGGTGTCGGCGACGCGGCGGCTGCTCGATGCGGCGCGCGCGGCCGGCGTCCCCGTGTGGTTCACGACCATCGCGTTCCCCGGCGACGGCGACGGCACGGCCGGCACGTGGCTGACCAAGATGCCGGCGCTCGCGCAGCTGCGCGTCGGCGAAAGGAGCGTCGCGATCGACGCCCGCCTGGGCCGCCGTGAGGGCGAGGAATTGGTGGTGAAGCAGACGGCCTCGGCGTTCGCGGGCACCGGGCTGGCGGGGCGGCTCCGTGCGCGGGGCGTCGACACGCTCCTCGTCGCCGGCGCCACCACCTCCGGCTGCGTCCGCGCGACGGCCGTCGACGCGTGCGCCGCCGACCTGCCGGCCTTCGTGGTCCGGGAGTGCGTCGGCGACCGCGAGCCGGGCCCGCATGCGGCCGCACTGTTCGACATCGATGCGAAGTACGGCGACGTCATCACGGTGGACGCCGCCCTGGAAATGGTCAGGGGAAGGCAATGACAGTGGACATCGCGGCGCCATCGATCCTTCACCGCGCCCCGGCGCTGGACACCCCGGCGCGGACGGCGGCGGGCTGCCCGCCCCGGCTCGTCGTCCCGGGCGTAGAAGATCCCGGGTGGGGTCTCGCGGACGAGCGGGCGCGCGGACACCTGGGCGGTCCGGTGGACCCGGAGAAGTTGCTCGCCGAGCTCGAACGGTCGGGCCTGCGCGGCCGCGGCGGCGCCGGATTCCCGGCGCACCGCAAGTGGCGCTCGGTGGCATCGGCCGACGGCCCGGCGGTGGTCGTCGCGAACGGCCACGAGGGCGAGCCCGCGTCGGGCAAGGACACCTGGCTGCTCACCCGCCGGCCTCACCTGGTGCTCGACGGTCTGCTGCTCGCCGCGCAGGTGACCGGGGCCGACGAGGCGATCGTGTATGTGTCGCGTCCGGCCGCGGCCACCGCGGTGGAGCGGGCGATCGACGCGCTGCACGTGGCGGGGCTCATCCCCGCGTCGCTCACGCTGCGCATCCATCGCGCCGAGCATCGGTACGTGGCGGGGGAGGAGTCCGCGGTGTGCCGCGCGATCAACAGCGGCATCGCGAAGCCCACCGACAAGCCGCCGCGCCCCTTCGAATCCGGCGTGCGGGGCCGGCCGACGCTGGTGTCCAACGTGGAGACTCTGGCGCACGCGGCGTGGATCCGCGTGCACGGGGGCGAGGCGTTCGCGGCCGCGGGGAACGGCGCGTCCACCGGCACGGCACTGTTCACGGTGAGCGGCGCGGTCGCGGAGCCCGGCGTGTACGAGATGGAGCTCGGCCGGCCGCTGGCCGACTTGTTCGACGCGGCCGGCGGCCCCACCGGGACGTCGGCCGGGATGCTCATGGGCGGCTGGTTCAACGGCATCCTCCCCGGCGACCACAGCGCCCTGGCCTGCTGCTACGACGCCATGCGCGCGGCGGGCACGGGCCTCGGCTGCGGCGCCGTCACGGTGCTGGGCCCCGACGACGACCTCGTCGAGACCGCCGGTGCACTCGCCGCCTGGTACGGGGAGGAGTCGGCGTTGCAGTGCGGCATCTGCATCAACGGCACCCGCGCCATCGCGCGCACCTTCCGCAGGATCGAGCGCGGCGACGAGGACCCGGCGCACCGCACACGGCTCGCCACCTGGGGTGCGACCACGCCGGGGCGCGGGGCCTGCGGCCTCGTCGACGGTGCGTTCGCGCTCGCCCGCACCGCTGCGGAGGAACTGGAGCGGCGCGCCGCCGGCGCGTCCTCCCATGCGACGAGCAGGAAGGCGTCCTGATCATGAGGGTGAAGGTCGATCCCACCAAATGCGACGGGTACGGCACGTGCTTCGCGATGTGCCCGTCGGTCTTCGACGAGGACGAGTGGGGCTACTCCGGGGCCCGCGGCGACGGCACCGTCCCGCCGGGCGACGAGGCGAAGGCGCGCCGGGCGATCTCGCTGTGCGCCGAGGGGGCGATCCGCGAGGTCGACGAGGCGCCGGCCACCACTGGACGAACTGCGTAAGGAGAGAACGTGTATCTGGGAATGGACAAGGGCGTCGCGCTGGTGACGGCGGCGTCGCGCGGCATCGGACGCGCCACGGCGGAGCGCCTGGCTCTCGAGGGGATGACGGTGATCGCGGCGGCCCGTACGGCCGGCGCCGTCGAGGACATGGGCGACGGCCGGATCATCCCGGTGGAGCTCGACCTGGCGGATGCGGAGGCCACCGCGGGCCTGGTCGACCGGATCGTCGACGAGCACGACCGCATCGACGTGGCGGTGCTCAACACGCCCGGGCCGCGCCTCACGCCCGCGCTCGACGCGGAATGGTCCGACTGGGCCGCCGCGCACGAGCTGCTGCTGCGCCCCGTGGTGCAGCTCGGCACCGCCGCCGGCCGGCGGATGCGTGGGCAGGGTGGCGGATCGATCGTCCTGCTCTCGTCCACCTGGGTGCGGCAGCCGGCCGCGGGCGGGGTCCTGTCGGCGGCGTACCGCTCGGCGGCGTCCTCGTTCGTCAAGACGCTCTCGGCGGAGCTGGCCCCGCACCAGGTGCGGGTCAACCAGGTGATGCCGGGCGCGACGGGCACCGACCGGATGCAGGGGATCGTCGAGATGAAGTCGCGGGCCAACGGCACCACCGTCGACCAGGAGATCGCGGCGGTGGTGGCCGACATCCCGATGGGGCGCTGGGCCGAGGCCGCCGAGATCGCCGACGCCGTGGCCTTCCTCTCCTCACCGCGGGCGGCGTTCATCACCGGAACCACCCTGTCGGTGGACGGCGGGGCCGTCCGTGCCGCGCACTGACCGCCGCGCACCCGGCACACACACCACACCTACAGCGAAAGCGAGACCGATCATGCCCAAGACCCTCACCGAGAACTTCATCGACCAGTTCCGTCTGTGCAAGGTGACCGCCGGCGAGACCGTCGCCGTGATCGCGGAGCTGGGCCAGAAGGACGACTACGTCGCGGCCGCTGTCGCCGCCGCCCGCCGGCTGGGCGCCGGCGCCCTGGTGCTGCACGCCTCGAGCCTGTCCAACCCCAGCCTGCCGCCGTACAGCGCGGACGGCCGCGAGGTGGCGCCCCTGCTCGCCGCCGCCGGCGAGTGCGACTTCGTCGTCGACGTCACCGTCGGCGGGCTCATCCACTCCGACGTGCGCACCCGCATCACCGGCAACGGCAAGCGGATGCTGTTCGTCGCCGAGCCCGGCGACGTGCTCGAGCGCCTCGCCGGCGACGAGGACCTGCGGGCGAAGGTCGAGCGGGGCGGCGACCGGCTGCGCGCCGGGGCGACGCTGCACGTGACCAACGGGGCCGGCATGGACCTGACCGCCGACATCTCGGGCGACGACCTGCCCATCACCCACCAGTGGGGCTACGTCGACGAGCCGGGCCGGTGGGACCACTGGCCGTCCGGGTTCGTCGCGTGCTTCCCCCGCGACCGCACCGCCGAGGGCCGCATCGTGCTGCAGCCCGGCGATGCGCTGATCCCCTGGCAGCGGTATGTGCGCGACACGGTGACCATCGAGGTGGAGAAGGGCTTCATCACCCGGATCAGCGGCGGAGCGGACGCGCACGTGCTCAACGACTACTTCGAGTCGTGGGCCGACGAGGAGGTGTGGGCGCTCAGCCACATGGGCTGGGGTCTGCTCGAGCGGGCCCGCTGGTCGGCCTTCGACGTCTATGACCCCCGCACCCTGTACGGCCAGGAGCTGCGCTCGACCGCCGGCAACTTCATGTGGTCGACCGGCTCGAACCGGTTCGCCGACCGCGAGACCCCGGCGCACCTCGACGTCCCCATGCGCGGCTGCACCGTCGAGATCGACGGCGACACGGTGGTGCGCGACGGGAGCCTCGTCGCCGACTGAACGGCAGGCCGCACGGGCGCCGACGGGCAGTACCCGCCCGGCGCACTCACGAAGGACAGGGAACGACATGGACAAGACCATCATCGAGAACGCCATCCTCGCGATGGCCCGGGACGCGGAGCTGCTCGGCGCGGTCAAGGCCGACCCGTCGCGCGCCACGGAGCTGCTCGGCATCGACGAGCAGTGGGCGTCGACGATCCTCGCGGGGGATCGCGACCGGCTGCGGGCGATCGGGCTCAACGACGGGATGACGATCCTCGTCAGCCGTTGGTTCAACGACGACCTGGGCGATGCGGCCAGCGCCGGCGGGTTCGCGGTCGACGAGTCGATACCGCTGCCCGAGCCCGACGTGCCCCGCGGGCTCGTCTTCGCCGGCGGCTGCTCGCACGTCCCCGACCTGCTGGCGCGCCCCGAGATCGATCCGGACGACGCGGTGCAGCGGCTCCTCGCCGGGTACCGCCGGCTGGCCGACGACCTCGCAGCGGCCGAGCCCGACGTCATCCTGGTGTCGGCCGACTGCCATTTCCAGAGCTTCGAGACCGGCCACTTCGTGTTGGGGGTGGGTGGCGAGCACACCGGGTCGATGGAGTTCTTCCAGCGGCCCGACCTCGACCTCAGGCTCACGGGGCAGCCGGCGTTCGCGCGGGCGCTGGCGGAGGCCGTGCGCGGCGCCGGGCTCGAGGTGGAGGAGGCGCCGCGCGTGGACCTCGACCACGGGCTGGTGGTGCCGTTGCGCCTGCTGCTGCCGCGGCCCGACCTGCCCGTGATCCCGGTGATCACGCAGCCGGCGCGCACGTATTCGCCGTTCAACGCGCGGCGCTTCGGCGAGGCGCTGCGCGGGGCCATCGACGCCTCGGGCCTGCGGGTGGCCTTCCTCGCCACCGGCGGGCTCTCGCACTGGCTCGACCCCGGCCACTTCGGCGGCGTCGACACGGAGTTCGACACCTACATCCTGCAGTGCCTGCAGGCGGGCCGCGGCCTGGACCTGTGCTCCCTCGAGCCGTTCCCCCTGCTCGAGCACGGTCAGTACGAGCTGATGAACTGGATGATGATGCTCGGCGCGGCGGGGCCGTCGGTGCGCGGCGAGGTGTACGCGTACGAGCCGATGGAGGCCTCCGGCGGCGGGTGGACAGTGGTCCGCATGGACCTCGAATCGGCGCGGCGGGGCGTGCCGGCGGCGGCCGGGGCGGTGCGGGCATGACCGCCGCCGGTTCCGGGGGCCGCGCGGCGGAACGCGGCCTGCGCGTCGGGCTGACCCAGTGGCACGTCACCGCCGACATCGGCGCGAACCTGGCTGTCGCCGAGCGGCTGATCGCGCGCGCCGCCGCCGACGGGGCCGACGTGGTGGTGCTGCCGGAGAACGCGCTGATGCTGGGCACGAACACGCAGATGCGCGACGCGGCGCTGGCGGAGGACTCGCCGGAGGTCGCCCGGCTGGGCGCGGCGGCGCGCGCGGCCGGCGCCACCGTGGTGCTGGGCGGGATGAAGAACCGCACCGGGGGCGGGATCCGCAACTCGGCGCTGGTCTTCGCGCCCGACGGCACGATCGCCGCGCGCTACGACAAGCTCCACCTGTTCGACGCGCGCATCGGCGGCCAGTCCTTCGAGGCGTCCACCGTGGAGCAGCCGGGCGACGAGCTGGTGACGATCGACGTGGCGGGAGTACGCCTGGGCCTGACGATCTGCTACGACGTGCGCTTCCCCGAGGTGGCGCGCGCGCTGGCACTCGCCGGCGCCGAAGTGCTGCTGGTGCCGTCCGCGTTCGTGCAGCGCACCGGCGAGGCGCACTGGCACACGCTGCTGCGGGCCCGGGCCATCGAGAACCACGCCTTCGTGGTCGCGTCGGCCACCGTGCACTCGCCGGACGACCCGTCGGCCGACGCCTTCGCCACCTACGGTCACGCGCTGGCGGTGGGGCCGTGGGGTGAGGTGCTCGCCGATCTCGGCGAGGCCGCGGAGGCGGTGCAGGTGGTGCGGGTGGACCCGGGCGAGGTCGCGCGGGCCCGCGCGACGCTGCCGGTGCTCGCCGGCCGGCGCGATCCGGCCGTCTACGCGAAGAAACCGAGGGTGGTGCCCGTCCGGGCGCACGCGGCCGAGACGATGGAGGCGAACGCATGAACGCGGGCGACAACGGCGACCTGCCCAAGGGCGTGGTTTCGGCCGACGAGTGGAGCGGGATCGGCAACGAGTTCACCGGGGTGCGCTTCCGCAAGGTGCGCACCCGTCACGGCGAGCGCCTGGAGCTGTGGTCGCCCAAGGCGGAGACGCGGGTCCTGCTCGATCCCGTCGCGCTCGAAGCGGTGACGCTCCAGGACCCGCGGTTCTTCTCGCGGCTGATCGCCGACCACCACGGCGCCGGCGGCGAGTGAGCACCACCGCGGCCTCGGGCACGGGCCGGCCCGCGCGGAGTGGACCCGCCCGGCGCGGCGGCGCCGTCACGCGCATCCACGCGGACCTGCGGGAACGCATCCTGTCCGGCGCGTGCCCGCCGGGCGCCGAGCTCTCGCAGGTGGGGCTCGCCTCCGAGCTCGCGGTGTCGCGCACGCCGCTGCGCGAGGCGCTGCGCCGGCTGGAGGCCGAAAAGCTGGTGGTCACGCATGCGAACCGGGGTGTGAGCGTCGCCCCGATCTCGCTGCGCGATGCCGAGGACTCCTACTCGGTGCGGCTGCTCGTCGAGCCGGCCTTGGCCTCGTCCGGGCCCGGGCGACGGGCCGGGGCCGACCTTGACCGGATGCGCGCCGAGCTGGCCCGCATGCGGGCCGGCGGCGTGGCGGCCGGCGACTTCCACGACGCCCACCGCGCGTTCCACCGCGAGCTGCTGCGCGGCTGCCCCGACGGCATGCGGGAACTCATCGACTCGCATGCGACTCTCATCGACCGCTACCAGCGGCTCCACCTCGCCGAGCAGCCGGTGCTCGCGGAGATCGCGTCCACCGACGCGCAGTTGCTTCGGGCCTGGGCCGCCGGCGACGCCCACCGGGTGCGGGCCGTCCTCGAGTTCCACCTGCTGGACATGCTCCTCGGCACCGTCGCGGCCTTCGGGCCCGGCCACCGGTTCCATTCGCTGCCACTGGTGCTGGCAGGGCTGGGGATCCAGGTGTCGGCACCCGTCCGCGGCGGGCCCGCCCGGGCGCGGTGGAGCGGCGCTGCGGCGGCCGGGCTGGGCACGAGGCGCCTCGTCGTCGCCGCGCGCCGCACCTGACCACCGGTGCGGCGGCCACCGCCGCACCCCGCCGCCCGGGCCACCGGCGCGGCGTCCCACCCACACCACGAAGGACCGAGATGACCGACCACTACCGCATCGGCATGATCGTGCCGAGCTCGAACACCACGATGGAGACCGAGATCCCCGCGATGCTCCGTGCCCGCGAGGAGATCCGGCCGGAGCGATTCACCTTCCACTCGTCCCGGATGCGGATGCAGCACGTCACCCCCGAACAGTTGGCGGCCATGGATGCCGACTCCCTGCGTTGCGCCGCGGAACTCGCCGACGCACGAGTCGACGTCATGGCCTACGCGTGCCTGGTCGCGATCATGTCGCAGGGCCGCGGCTACCACTGTGAGTCGGAGCCGAAGCTGGCGCGAGTCGCGAAGGAGGAGAGCGGAACCGACATTCCCGTGCTCTCGTCCGCGGGTGCGCTGACGGAGGCGCTCGCACACCTCGACGTCAAGAACATCGCGGTCGTGACCCCCTACATGAAGCCGCTGACCGCGACGGTGTGCGACTACATCGAGCACGAGGGCTTCAACGTCGTCGACTCGCTGAGCCTCGAGGTCCCCGACAACCTCGCCGTCGGCCGCCTCGACCCGCAGAACCTCCTCGAGCATGCGCGCCGCGTGAACACGTCTGGCGCGGACGCGCTGGTGATCAGCGCCTGCGTCCAGATGCCGTCGCTGCCCGTCCTCGACACGCTGCAGCAGCAATTCGACATTCCCGTCCTGTCGGCCGCCGCGGCGACCACGTGGCGCCTGCTGGGCCGGCTCGGACTGGAGCAGGCCGTACCCCGCGCGGGCGCACTGTTGGCGCCCTGATCCCGGCATACCCACCCCATACGGCGAGAGAGAGAACGAGGAACATGGGCACACTGGACGACCAGGTCGTCGTACTGACCGGGGCCGGCAACGGCATCGGAAGGTCCGTCGTGACGCGGTTCGTGGCCGAAGGAGCGAAGGTCGTCGCAGTCGACCTGTCCGCGAAGGTCAAGGAACTGGCCTCCGAACTCGGCGACGCCGTGATCCCCGTCGTCGCCGATGTGTCGACCTGGGAAGGAAACGTCTCCGCCGCCCGGGCGGCACTCGACGAGTGGGGCCGGATCGACGTGTTCGTCGGCAATGCGGGCATCACCGACGGCGCCCGCTCGCTCGAGTCGATCGACGGCGACGAACTGCCCCAGGCGTTCGGCGAACTGTTCGGCGTCAACGTCCTCGCCCCGATGCTCGGCGTGCGGGCCTGCCTCGACGCGCTGATCGAGTCCCAGGGCTCGGTGATCATCACCGGCTCGTTCGCCGGCTCCAATGCGGCGGGCGGTGGCGTGCTCTACACGGCGTCGAAGCATGCCGTCCTCGGCGTCGTGCGGCAGCTCGCCTACGAGCTCGCGCCGGACGTCCGCGTGAACGGTGTGGCACCGGGTGTGGCGCCGACGCGGCTGCGGGGCGCCTCGTCGCTCGGGCAGTCGGCGACCGACAGCGTCCTGGACGGCACGGAGAACGCTCTGCCCACCCAGGAGATCGCTCCGGTCACGGCCTACGACGGTGTGTTCACCCTGCTGGCGTCGCGGTCGGAGTCGGCTGCGATGACGGGCACGATGGTGTCTGTCGATTCGGGCCTGTCGATTCGCGGGATCGCTCAGCCGGGCGGCCGTGTGGGGCTCTCGGAGTGACCATCGACCTGAGCGGCAAGTGCGCCGTGGTCACCGGCGCCCGGCGGGGGATCGGAGCCGCCATCGCACGAGCACTGCTCGACCACGGCGCCGGGGTTGTGATCTGCGGACGCAATGCCGAGCAGGTGCAGGCGCAGGCGGGCGAGCTCGACGCCGCCTTCCCCGGCCGCGCGCGTGGGTACGCGGGCGACCTCCTCGCCGCCGACGCACGCACCGAACTAGTCACCACGACGCCTCGCATCGACATCCTGGTGAACAACGCAGGCGGGTTCACCCGGACGGTCGACACCCTCAGATGCAGAGAGGACGAGTGGAACGAGCAGCTCGCCGCAAATCTCACGATGCCGTTCCTGCTGTGCCAGGCCGTCCTGCCGCAGATGATCGAGCGTCGCTGGGGACGCATCGTCAACATCGGATCGATTGTCGCCGCGGCACCCCAGCAGGACAACGCGATCGGCTACGTCGCCGCGAAATCCGGACTCGTCGGGTTCACCAGGCAGCTCGCCGTCGAGGTCGCGCCGCACGGGGTCACCGCGAACGTCGTCAACCCCGGCACGGTGCTCACCGAGCATCTCGAGGACTACCTGGCGGCCTCCGACACGGCGAGCGAGGACGTGCTGGCGGCCCGGATCCCCGTCGGACGCCTCGCCAGGCCGCACGAGATCGCCGGTGTGGTGCCCTATCTCGCCTCCGAGGCGGGAGCCTTCATCACCGGGGCCGTCGTCGATGTCAACGGCGGCGCGGTGCACGCATGACCGCACATGGATTCACAGGAGAGGAACAGACGATGGGTGTATTGGACGGGAAGGTCGCTCTCGTCACCGGGGGAGCGGGCGGCATCGGACGCGCGGTGGTCGAGCACTTCCTGCACGAAGGTGCCCGGGTGGCGGTGCTCGACCGCGACGCGGACGCCGCGCACGCGCTGGCCGCCGATCTAGGTGCCGACGTGCCCGTCAGTGTGGGGTCGGTGGAGAGCTTCGCGGACAACGAGCGTGCCGTGGCTCTGGCCGTCGAAAAGTTCGGCAAGCTGGACGTCTTTGTCGGGAACGCCGGTGTCGGCGCCGGCAATCTGAAGCTTGCGCAGGTTCCCGTGGACAAGCTCGAGGCCGCGATCGATGAGCTTTACGCGATCAACGTCAAGGGTTACCTGCTCGGGGCGCGGGCCGCACTGCCGCATCTCGTTCGAAGCGGCGGGAACATGATCTTCTCGTGCTCGATCGCCAGCTACCGCGCTGTGGACGACGGCGCGCTCTACGTGTCCTCCAAGCATGCCGATCTCGGGGTCGTGCGCGGCTTGGCGTGGGAGTTCGCCCCCAAGGTGCGCGTCAACGGCGTCGCGATCGGTGTCGCCCGGACCCGTATGGAGGGTCTCGCCGCCCTGGGGCAGGAGACGGCCGACGCGGTGCTGCCCGGTGCCGAAGAGGTGATCCCACTCGGATTCATCCCCGAACCGTCGGACTACGCGGCAGGTTTCGCCTACCTCGCCTCGGACGCCGCTCGGGTGGTCACGGGTGAATGCCTGTGGGCGGACAGCGGATTCGGCATCCGCGGCATCGGCAGCGCCGTGGGTGGGAGCGATCTCCAGGCCGAGCCCGTTCTTTCGCGTCCGGCTGGCAGCGAACTGTTCGGATTCCGCTGACGCCGCCGGACTCCCCACATTCTGGTGAGGCTGCACACCGAAGCCGATCCCCGTCACAATGGAGGCCCCAGTGAACCACCAAGCACTGTTCACCCCTGGCCGGATCGGACCCGTCGAGGTCCGCAACCGGATCGTCAAGTCGCCGCAGAGCACTGCGACGTCCAACCCCGACGGCACCGTCAGTCAGCGCACCGTCAACCACTATCGGCGACTCGGCGAGGGCGGCGTCGGGCTCGTCATGCTCGAATACAGCCACGTCGACGACGACGCCTCCAAGGCGATCCACAACCAGCTGGGCAACTCGCGCCGCGAGCACGTGGCGGGGCTGGGCTGGCTGGCCGACGAGGTGCATGCCACCGGCGCGAAGGTGGGCCTGCAGCTCGCGCACGGCGGACGCCAGAAGTTCCTCGGCACCGCCCCGATCAAGTCGGCCACCGCATCGTCGTGGTCGGACGTGGAGGGCCAGTACGGCGTGGTGCCCACCCCGATGACGCTCGCCGAGATCGACGCGGTGGTGCAGGCGTTCGCGGACGCGGCGGCGCGGGCGTGGTCGGCCCGCCTCGATCTGGTCGAGGTGCATGCCGGGCACGGCTACTTGATCACCAACTTCCTCTCGCCGCACACCAACTGGCGCACCGACGAGTATGGCGGATCGTTCGAGAACCGGGCCCGGTTGCTGCTGCGGATCGTCGACGCGATCCGCGGGGCGGTGCCGCGCGGCTTCCCGCTGAGCGTGCGGCTGTCGGTGACCGACTACGAGAGCGACGGGATCCCCATCGAGGAGACCGTGCGCCTGTGCCGGCTGCTCGAGGAGCACGGCGTGGACGTGCTGCACTGCTCCGGCGGGCACCACGCGCTCATGGAGTGGGAGGTGAGCCCCTGGTATCAGCCGCGCGCCCCGCACCGGTGGGGGTGGGAGCGGATCAAGGAGGCCGTCACTGTGCCGGTCATCGCTTCCGGATCGATCGTCGCGCCGGAGGTGGCGGAGGAGATCCTCGCGTCCGGCTCGGCGGACTTCGTCTCGCTGGGCAGGCCCATGCTCGCCGACCCCGACTGGGCCCGCAAGGCGCGCGAGGGCAGGACCCTCGAGATCATGCCGTGCATCCGCTGCAACGACGGGTGCCTGCACCGCGGCCTCAACCGGGGGCGCAGCGCCGGATGCAGCGTCAACCCCCAGGTCACCGAGGAGGGCCGGTTCCCGGTGCTGCCGGCCGATGCGCCGCGGAAGGTCGCGGTGGTGGGGGGAGGCCCGGCCGGGCTGCACGCCGCGGCGATCCTGCACGACCGCGGCCACGCCGTCACACTGTTCGAGTCCGGCCGCCTGGGCGGCGCGCTGCGGCACGCCGACGGCTTCGAGGTGAAGCAGGACCTCGCCGCGCTCACCGCGCACCTGGTGCACGAGGTGCGCCGCCGCGAGATACCGGTGGTGCCCGAGCGGGCCGACGCGGAGGCGCTGCGGGAGGGCGGGTTCGAGACGGTGGTGGTGGCCACCGGCGCCCCGGCGCGCGAGCCGGACTTCCCGGTGGACGCGGGTGCGCCGGTGGTCCGCGCGGACGCACTGCCGCCGGACGCGGCGTGGAACGGCTCCGTGGTCGTCGTCGGCGGCGGTCTGCAGGGCTGCGAGGCGGCGCTGCGGGTGCGGGAGCTGGGCGACCCGAAGATCACGGTGGTGGAGGCCGGCGCGGCGTTGCTGGCCGGCGACGAGGTGTTCACGGACGCCGAGCGCCTGCCCGTCATCCTCGCGGCGGCCGGGGTGGACGTGCGCACGCGCACGCGGGTGACCTCCGTGGGGGCCGACGGCGTGCACGTGCTGACGCCGGACGGCGCCGACGTGCTGGCTGCGGACGCGGTGGTGCTGGCGCTGGGCCGCGGAGCGGCCGATCCCGCCCTCGCCGACAGCGCGCGCGCCGCCAGGCTCGACGTGCATGTCATCGGCTCGGCCCGCGAGCCGGGGCGGGTGTTCGACGCGATCCACACCGCGTTCTTCACGGCGCGCGCGATCTGACCGGTCGGTCCCGGCCGGCCGCGGTGGCACGTCCGCGGCCGGTCAGGACGGCGGCAGCAGCATGAGATTCTCCGTCACGCGCGGGGGCGGGTGCGGCTCCTCCCGGGACAGCCACCGGATAGGCGCCGGCCGGTCGATGCGGCCGTCCTCGTGATGCTCGATCGCGATCTGGCGGCCCGCGAGCGCCACGAGCAGCGACTCGAACCGGTGGTCGGCATCGGCGTCGAGCACCAGCCCCAGCGCTGCGTCGATGAGGTGGAACTCCATGATCCGCCGCACACGCGCCGGGTCGCCGGCCTCGATCGTCTCGATGAGGTCGGTGTCGAGCGCGATGAAGTCGTCGGGCGTGTGCGGGTGGGCCAGGTACACGCTCTGGTGCCGGTAGATGCGCATGTGCAGCCGGTCGATGAGGTCGCGGAAGTTGTCCGGGTAGTGCTGCAGGCCCACCTCGTGGAAGCGTTGGTGGGCGTCCTGGAAGCGGCGGCCGTGGGTCTTCGAGAGGCGCATCTCCTCGAGGTGCTCGCGCATCTGCGCGATCTCGTCGGCACCGAGCCGGGAGGACACCGCCGCCATGGTGGGCGGCTCCACCAGCACGCGCAGCGCGTAGCTCTGCTCGGTCTCCGAATTCACCAGCGGCGCCACGTGCATGCCACGGTTGGTGTGCGCCACCACGAGCCCGTCGGCCTCGAGCCGCTGCAGCGCCTCACGCAGCGGTGTGCGGCTGACGGCGAAATCGGCGGCCAGCTGCTCCTGCGACATCCGCAACCCCGGGGGATAGCTGCCGTCGATGATCTTGTCGCGCAGCGCCAGATACAGGCCCTGCACCGTGGTTCCAGCGCGTGCGCGCCGCGTGGGTGTAGCCATGGAGCCCCCGATCGTCCGCATCGCCACGATGCCCGAAATGCATACAGTCGGCCCAGCATACTTCCGCCGCACCGGTTTCCGCCGATCTCTCTCGCCGAGAGGTCATCCGGTACACGTAACCGTCGTCACCTCTTGACTCGATCGTGAGCGTGATTACACTGCGCTGTATCCAATTATGTATACAAAAATCGGGAGGCGCGATGCCTGCAGTGCCTGAGACCACGCCGGCGCGTGGGGCTGCGATCGATTCCGACGAGAACTTCAGCACCCGCCCGGTGCCCACGGCCGTGCGGCTGGGGCGCTGGCAGGTGACGATGTCGTTCTGGTCGCTGCTCAGCGCGATGGTGTGGCTGTTCTACGGCGCGCTGGCCGCGTCGCTGTACGGGACGAAGGACGCGATCGGCGCGATCGTGCTGGCGGCGGTCGTCTACGCGCTGGCGAACACGGTGATGACCCGCCTCGGCATCCGCGGCGGCCTCAACACCTACCTGCTCGCCAAGCCGATCTTCGGGCGGGTGGGCGCCACCGTCACATCGCTGCTGGTGGCCGCCACGATGCTGTACTACGCGGTGTTCGAGAGCAGCACGCTGGCCGTGGCCTTCCGCAGCTACACGGGCGCCGGCGACATCCGCATCTGGTACGCGGTGATCGTCGTGGTGATGCTGCCGCTTATGCTCGGCAGCGTCCAATCGTGGCTGGCCAAGCTCAACGGCATCCTGCTCCCGTTCTATGCGGTGGGCCTGATCGCGGCCGTCGTGGCGGCGGCGGTGCGCTTCGGCGGCGGAGGGTGGCTCGACTTCGCGGGCATGGTGCCCGCCGAGGGGCGCAGCATGCCCGGCTGGGTGCTGGGCTTCGTCCTGTACATGGGCATCTTCATCAACATGCCGAACACCGTCGACTTCGCCCGCTTCGCCCGTCGCAGCGACGAGGCGTTCCACGAGCGGGTCACCTTCGGCTGGGTGTTCTACCTGCTGCTGTTCGTGGTCAACGGAGTGGCGGGGATCTACCTGGTGCAGACGGTGCTGCCGGACACCCCGGCCTCGGAGACAGGCGTGGTGCAGGCGATCCTGGGGAGCCTCGGCTTCGTCGGGCTGCTGTTCATCATCGTCTCGCAGACCCGCGTCAACTCCCTCAACTACTACCTGTCCACCACCAACTTCGAACGGATCGTCAGCTCGTTCACGTCGGTGCGCCTGCCCCGCGCCGTGTGGGTGGCGGGCGTGGCGCTCGTGGTGTTCCTGCTCATGCTCACCGACGTGTTCAGCTACCTGCAGACGGCACTGAACTGGCAGGGCATCCTCGTGGTCGGATGGGTCGGCGTGGTGTTCACCCACCTCGCCCTGCGCGGCGCGGCCCGCAGGTACGCCCCCACGATGGCCGAGAGCGACGCCGCCCCGGTGTTCGGTTGGGGGCTGGTGGCGTGGTTCGTGCCGTCGGCCATCGGCATCGTGCTGCTCGAGGTCCCGTCCGTGCCCGCCGGGATGGAGCAGTCGGCCCAGCTGATCGTGCTCGCACTCTCCGTGCTGATGTACGCGGCGGTGCACCTGCTTCAGGCAGCAGGCGCGCCGGCGCGGGGCCGGGGCGCGGGGGCCGTCGCGGAGGCGAAGGTCGAGACCGCCACGGAGCCGGTGTGAGCGCGGGGGAGACGGCAGTGCACAACGACAGTGGCCGGGAGGCCGGCGCGGGCATCGGCGACGCCGGCCAGGTGGGGCGCGGCTGAGCCCTCACGGCGGGCCGGGGCGATCGCGCGCCCCGGCCCGCGGTACGCGTTACGCTCGGTGACGGATGGCCGCCGGGCGCGCATGCGCGGTGCCGGCGGTCCCTTCAGGAAAGGGGCGGTGGTGCCGGGCACGTGCGAACACCCGCCGGCATGGGCGGCGGCCACCGCCGGCCGGATGCCGGTGATCGGCTGATGGCCGCCATGACCCGGTCGATCCGGGTGCGGGCGCCGCTGGCGCGGGTCGCGCCGGTGCTGGGCGATCCGGCCGCCGTGATGGCGGCCATCGGGTCCCTCGGCCGCACCGCCCACGTGGGCGACGATGCGGACGGCGCCGGGCTGTGGGACGTCTTCATCCTGCTCGGCACCATGTACGTGGGTGGCCGGGTGCGCGTCGACGAGGCCCGCGACGGGGCTCTCGCCTGGCACGCGGTGAGCGGATTCCGGCACGCGGCCCGCTTCGGGGCGGCCGCCGAACCGGACCCGGAGGCCTCGACGATCACGATGCGCTTCGAGTTCCGGCTCGACGGTTCGCTGTCGGCGCGCCTGGCCGGGTGGCTGGTGCGCGGCTACATCGGCCGCTACGCCGACGCGGTGCTCGAGACGCTGCGGCACCGCATCGAGTACGGCTAGCGGTACCGACCGGGGCCTCTCCCGCGGTGTCACGGACGGGAGCGTCGCCGCGCAGCGCCGGGCGTCAAGGCAGGCCAGGGCACTATTCGGGAGGCTACGGGTCCAGGAACGAATCCGGTCGCGGCTTTGCACCCTGCCGACCTGCGGCGATGTCTCGTCCGCCCGCGCTGCACCCCGCTGGCCTGCACCGTCACCGCGACGGGTCGGCATACGAATGCGCCCATATTCTTTCCTCGACTCCTAGCGGCGCGCAGAGCCATCTACCGGGCCCACGCGGCGCCACTGGGCACACACGGGTTCACCCGGCCCACGCGGCGCCACCGGGCCCACACGGTCCACCGGGCCCACGCGGCCCCACGGGGCACACACGGGTTCACCCGTCCGGCAGGGCGGCGTCCAGCCAGTCGAGCACCCGCTGGTTGGCCAGCGACCGGTTGATCACCTCGGTGTGCGCCCCGGCCCCCTCGGCGGCGGTGAAGCGCAGCAGCTCCTTCGGGCACGTCAGCGCGTCGTAGAACGCCTGCGTGTCGGCGGTGAGCGGGTCGTTCTCGGCCGCCGTGCACAGCGTGGGGCAGCGGATGTCGCCCACCCGCTCCTTGAGGGTGAAGCCCGTCAGCGCGTCGAAGAGCCCGCGCAGATCGGCGGTGCCGGTGGCCCAGAATCCGCGCTGGACGATCTGCCAGTGCATCTCACGGTCGGATTCGATCGCGGCCATGAGCCGGGCGACCGTCGCCTCGTCCAGGTCGGCGCCCGAGACCGTGGCGGCGTCGGGCACGCCCAAGAGGGACAGGAAGCGCCGGATCGCGTCGGCGATGTCCCACTGTCCCGGGTCGGCGATGCACGCGGCCAGCCGCGGCTCGCCGCTCGCCGCCCGCGGCGCGAGGTAGCCGCCGAGGCTCCAGCCGCTCAGCGCGATGCGGTCGATGTCGACGATCGGCACCGTCTGCGCGTAGTCCACCACCGCGGCGACGACGGTCTCCCAGTCGGGCCGCAGCGGCACGCCCTTGCGATAGAGCATCGCGCCCTGGCCCGGCCCGTCGAACATGAGCACGTGGTAGCCGCGGTCGAGGGCGGCGACGCCGGACGCGAAGTACATGTCGGTGATGGTCGCGTCGAAACCGTTGGTGAGGATCAGCAGCGGGCGCACCTCGGTCTCGCGGCCCGTCGCCGGCACCAGGTAGGCGGGCAGGGGACCATCGGCGAACGGGATCTCGATCGGATGCACCGGCGTGTCGGACAGCGCCATCGCGGCGCCGAAGGCCTCCATCTGCGCATCGAACGCCGCGAGCAGGCGCGGATCCACCGGCGTGCCGTAGATCGGGTGGTAGGCGGCGCCGTACATGCAGCTAGCCCGCAGGAAGCGGTCGCGGGCGCTGCGCCGCCGGCCCGCGGCCCGCAGCGCGCGCGCCTCGGCGGCCATCGCGTCGCCCGACGCGACGAAGGCGTCGTAGAAAGCGGTATCGTCGCCGCCGCCCACCGCGTCGGCCACGGCGACGATGTCGCCCATGTCGGCCCCGCCGGCGGGGATGTAGCCCACCGGCCACTGGCCGAACCGGTCGTGGAAGGCGCTGTCGAACAGCTGTCCGCGGCTGCGCTCGTGCATGCTCATCGTCGACTCCTCGTGTGGTGCGGTCTCGATGGCCGGTGCGGTTCGGGGCCTGGGCCATCCGGACGGGCGCGTCAGCCCGCCGCGAGCGGCAGGACGGCGGCGC
>CAZDSL010000002.1:35077-37897 GCA_964507655.1 uncultured Mycobacteriaceae bacterium
GGCCCGCGGGCCATAGACCTGGGTCGCCTCCGCCGGGAGGGACGGCGGCGGGCCTATCCGGCGAGGTAGCGCACCACGGCCAGCACCCGGCGGTGGTCGTTGGCGTCGACGGGGATGCCGAGCGCGTCGTAGATGTGCGAGGTGTGCTGCACCACGGCCTTCTCGGAGATCACCAGCCGCGCGGCGATCGACGCGTTGCTGCGGCCCTCGGCGATCAGGGCCAGCACCTCGCGCTGGCGGGGCGTCAGCCGGGCCACCCGCCCGTCGATCAGCCGCGCCCGGTGCACCATCACCTCCACCACCTCCGGGTCGATGGCGGTGCCGCCGTCGGCCACGGTGCGCAGCGCGGCGAGGAACGCGTCGAGATCGGAGATGCGCTGCTTGAGCAGGTAGCCCACGCGGGCGTCGTGCCCTGCCAGCAGCTCGGTGGCGTACCGGCGCTGCACGTACTGCGAGAGCACCACGACGGCGATGCCGGGGTGCCGCTCGCGGATCCGCAGCGCCGCCACCAGCCCGTCGTCGGCGTCGCCCGGCGGCATGCGGATGTCGGTGACGACCAGGCCGGGGCGGTGCCGCTCCACCGCGGCCGGCAGCGCGTCGGCGTCGCCCACCGCCTCGGCCACCGTGAAGCCGCCCTGGGCGAGCACCGACTCGAGGCCCTCGCGCAGCAGCACGTCATCCTCGCCGATCACGACCCTCATCGCGGGCCCCCGCTCACGATGCGCACGGAAGCTCCGCCCGCAGGTGGGTGCCGCACGAGGCGGCGCTGTCGACGCGCAGCACCCCGCCCAGCGCGTGCACCCGGTCGGCCAGCCCGCGCAGCCCGTGCCCGGATTCCAGTGCGGCGCCGCCCACGCCGTCGTCGTGCACCTCCACCACCAGCAGATCGCGCTCGCGGCCGATGCGCACCGACAGCCGGCCGGCGCGGGCGTGCTTTAGCGCGTTGGCCAGCCCCTCGGCGATGAGGAAGTACGCGGTGCTCTCGACGCCCGGGGGCAGCGCGGCGCCGTCGAGGTCGGCGTGCAGCGCGGTGGGCAGCGGCATCCTGTCGGCCAGGTCCTCCGCCGCCGCGCACAGCCCCCGCTCGATCAGCGCCGGCGGCATGAGCTCGTGCACGAAGGCGCGCAGCTCGGCGGCCGTGGCGTCGAGGCCCCGGCGCAGCGTCTCGGCCTGCTCGGCGAGCGCGCCCGGGCCGGCCGCGGCGGCGATGCGCTGCGCCTCGAGAGCCTGCAGCACCAGCCGCACCTGCATGCCGTCGTGCAGGTTGCGCGCGATCCGCCGGCGTTCCCGGTCGGCTGCCGCCACGATGCGGGCCCGCGAGGCGATGAGCGCGTGCCGCTGCGCCAGCAGCCGGGCCAGCAGCCGCTCGCGTTCGAGGGCGAGCGCCATCACCCGCCCCGCGGCGCGCACCGTCTCCGGGTCGGCGAGGAGGTAGGCGTCGTAGACGATGGCGCCGATCCGCTCGCCCGAGGCGGTGACCTCCACGCTGGCGCGGTGCTCCGGGAGGGGGAGGGCGGCGGGCCGGCCCGACGGGTCCACCCAGCCCTGCCCGCCGGGCATCCAGTAGAGGACCTCGATCGACTCGTCGCCGAGCGTGCGGCCGAGCATGCCGGGCAGGTCGCGGCGCGCATCGTGGGTGTCGCCCAGCCGCACCGCCAGCTCCTCGAGCGCGCCTTCGCGGGCGAACCCGCCCCGCAGCATGGCCAGCGCGAACGCCACCGGCACGCCGGCGAGCTCCACGAACTGCACCACCGCGGCGGTGATCGGGCCGAACGCGGGCTCGAGCACGATCGCGCGCAGCGGCACGGTGATCAGCGCGAACACCCCGTAGGCGGCCAGCGGGGCGAGAACGCGGCGGTGCGCGGGGCGGGCGTCGGCGATGCGGCGCGACAGCAACACCGCGGCCGCCAGGACCACCGCCGCGCCCGCGGTGCGCTGCACCCACACGCCCGCCTCGGCGGCGCCGGGCGCGTCCGCCACCGCGAGTGGGGGCGCCACGTCCGGGTCGAAAAGGTAGTGCGGCGCCTGCAGCAGCAGCGACACGGTGTAGCCCGCGGCGACGACGGCGCGGTCGGCGCGCCCCCGCAGCCGGCCGGAGGGGAACGCGAGCAGCAGGTGCACCGTCACCGCCAGCACCACGGTGGCGGTGACGGCGCCGATGGCCATGAGCGCGGGCACGTCGGTGTTGCCCAGGCTGCCGGCGAGCACGGCCAGCCCGCCCGAGGTGACGAGGAGGCCCAGCGGGTTGCCGGGCCGCCGGTGCCACGCCAGCAGGCCCGCGGCCGCATACGTCCAGAACACGCCCGCCACCACCAGGTGCGCCCACCACAGGCCGCCGGCGCCGGGCAGCGTGAGCGCCAGCTGCAGGCCGCCGAGCCCGACGGCGCAGACGGCCAGCATGAGCAGGGCGCGGTCGAGCGGGCGCATGCGCACGGGGCCCGCGGCGCGCACGGCCGCCCGCGGCTGCGCGTGGAGCGCCGGCACGGCCTGGCTCATGGGGTGCACCCCTTCATCCGCCCAGCGTAGAGCGTGCGGGGCGTGGGCGGTCGTGGTCAGACCACCTTAATTCGTCCGATTGAGCCGCCGTGCTTGTTCGTGAACCACATCCAGGCCCGGTCGGGGCCCGGCTTGATGTCGAACGGCCCGTCCACCCCGGGCGCGGTGAACGACGCCCATCCGCCGTCGCGGGGGTCGCAGCGCACGATCGCGTCGGCGGCCGTGTCGGCGAGCCACACCGCGCAGTCGGGCGCCGTCCACAGGCCGTCGGGGGTGCGCAGCCGGGAGTCGGTGCGCCATTCGAGAGCAGGGGCGCCGGCGACT
>CAZDSL010000002.1:37997-41312 GCA_964507655.1 uncultured Mycobacteriaceae bacterium
GCAGCGCCTCACGCCCACTGTGGCCCCGCGGGCCGGGGCGCGGCGATAGGCCTGTGTCGCCTCTTCGCGCCCGGCCGCGGGCGATCGGGCGGCAAGTGGCGACCTGGGTCTATGTGCTTCGGCCGCGGCGGGGCGCACGCTCGGGGGATGGACAGGACACGACGCCGGGTGCGGGTGGGGATGGTCGCGGCCGCGGCGGTGGCACTGATCGTGGCGGGATGCTCGAGCGGGGGCGGGGCGGAGGCCGCCGGGCCGGAGGGGGCGTCGTCGGGCACGGGCCCCGAGGCGGCCCAGGTGACCCACGACTACACCGCGGTGACGGTGCAGAACCTGGGCCGGCCCACGTTCCCGTTCACCGGCACCGACGGAAAGGCGCACGTGGCGTACGACCTGCAGCTCACTAACGCCGGGCCGGCGCCCGCCACGCTGCAGCGCGTGGAGGTGGTCGACGCGTCCGACACCGCCCGGGTGCTCGCGTCGTTCTCCGGCGGCGCGCTGGTGGATCCGTCGTGCGACTACGGCGACTGCAACCGGCTGCGCACGCTCCCGTCGTCGCCGGCGCCCGATGCGGTGATCCCGCCCGGGGAGTCGCGATCGCTGCTGGTCGACTTCACCGTCGACGCGGTGGCGGACGTGCCGCAGACCGTGCTGCATCGGGTGACGGCCCTCGCCTCGGCGAACCCGGGGGCCGCCGAGCCGACGCCGGTGACGTACACGGTGGCGCCCAAAGACGTCTCGGCCGCGAGGGCGCGCGTGATCGCCCCGCCGCTGCGCGGATCGAACTGGGTGGCACAGAACGGCTGCTGCGGGATCGGGCTGCCGCACGTGATCTCGCTGATGCCGATGGCGGGGGAGCTCGCCGACAGCCAGCGCTTCGCCATCGACTGGATGCGCACCGACGATCAGGGGCACTTCTACGTGGGCGACAAGACCCGCAACGAGAGCTACCAGGACTACGGCCAGGAGGTGCACGCGGTGGCCGACGGCACCATCTCGTCGACGCTCGACGACGTGCAGGCCAACGCGCCCGGCATCCTGCCCGCCACCGTGCCGGCGCTCGCCGCGAAGATCACCGTGGACAACGTGGACGGCAACCACGTGATCGAGGACATCGGCGGCGGCACGTGGGCGATGTACGCGCACCTGCAGGAGGGCTCGCTGCGGGTGAAGCCGGGCGACAAGGTGAAGAAGGGGCAGGTGATCGGCCTGCTCGGCAACACCGGCAACTCCAACGCCCCGCACCTGCACTTCCAGCTGATGGACGGCCCCGACCTGGCGGGCAGCGACGGCGTGCCCTACGTGCTCGACGCCTTCGACTACTCCGGCTACGTCGACCCGCAGCAGGTGATCGATGCCGACGACTACGTCAGCGGCGCGTTCTTCGCGCACCACTCGGACGACCCGCAGCCGCGCACCGAGCAGCTGCCGATGAGCGGTGCGATCGTCGACTTCGGGGACTGAGCCGGCCGTGGACGCCGCGCGGAACGGGGACGCGTTCGGCACCGGCCGGCTGGAGGCGTTCTCCGACGGGGTGATCGCGGTGGCCATCACGCTGCTGGTGCTCGACCTGCGGGTGCCGGAGAGCGACGGCGCGGCATCGCTGACCCGCGCGCTGGGGGCGCTGTGGCCCAACTACCTCGCCTACGTCATCTCGTTCCTGGCGATCGGCATCATCTGGATCAACCACCACACGCTGATGCGCCGGCTCGCGCGAGCCGACCGCTCGGTGCTGGCGCTCAACCTGGTGCTGCTCATGTGCATCGCGGTGTTGCCGTTCACCACCTCGCTCATGGCCACGTATCTGGATGAGTCCGGCGGGCGGCTGGCGGCGGTCGTCTACGCGGGGTCGTTCCTGGTGACGTCCGCGGTGTTCCTGGCGCTCGAGCGGCACGTGCTGCAGCGGCGCACATTTCTGCTGCGCGCGCCGACGGCGCCGGGGGAGCGGCGGGCGGTGCTGCGCCGCGCGGCCCTCGCCCCGCCCGCGTACTTGGCGGCCGGGCTGCTGGGGCTGATCACGCCGTACCTGACGCTGGCGGTGTGCGTGGTGATGGGGCTGTTCTACCTGCTCGCGCCGCGGCCGGGAGGGTAGGGGGTCGCGGCACCCCGTTCGGCGGTCGTCATCCGTGGAGCGGGCAGTCGACGGCCGCGGCGTCGTCCGCGAGCGGCGCGCCCTTCGGCTCGACGTAGACGGCCCACAGTTCGACCGGGCCGGCGCCCCGCGCGGTGCCGATGTGCGCGCCGGGGCCCTCGGCGATGATGTCGCCCGGGGAGGAGACGGCGACCGAGCAGTCGGCGAGGGTGCGCGCGAGCGTGCCCTCGGTGACCAGCGCATACACCGGCCCCTGGTGCGAGTGCCAGCCCGTCGTCCCACCGGGGTCGAAAACGATGTGCCGTGCCGTGACCGTGGTGCCTCCGATGGTGACGGCGCCGATCGTGTCCGCGCGCAGACCGGACGGCGGGGTGGCCGATGCCGCCGCCGGAGAGGCCAGCGCGGCGGCGATGAGGGCGCATCCCACAGCGGGTGCTGTGACGGCGAAGCGACGGTATCGACGGCGCATGGCGGCCTCCACGTGGCCGGGGCGCCGGGAATCGACCCGGCGCGGAGAACTCCAGGGTGACACTGCGGGCACGGCAGCGCCGGTGAATGCGCCGAAGTGTCGATCCCCACGGCGCTTGTCTGCGATCCCGTCGTGTGAACTCGGCCGGGCTCCATCGGCGAGGGCCTCGGCGATGTGCTGTCTCGCGTGTGTCCATGGCTTTTCGCGAGGCTAGGAGTCGAGGAACGAATCCGGGCGCAATCTCGAGTCCTCTGGGCGCGACGACTCTGCAGGTCAGAAACGTGTGCCGCGGTGGCGGGTTGTATCCGTGCAGGTCGGAGGTCTGCCGAGCCGCTGCTGGATTGCTTCCTCGACTCCTAGGCGCCCGACGAGGGCACCGTGAGGCGGCGCCGGGGTGCGCTCGTGGACTGCGCGGCGGCTATCCACTCCGCCGCGGCCACGCCGGGCATACGGCGCTTGTCCGCGAATCCGTCGTGTGACCTCGGCCGGGCCCCATCGGCGAGGGCCTCGGGGATGTGCTGTCTCGCGTGTGTCCATGGCTTTTCGCGAGGCTAGGAGTCGAGGAACGAATCCGGGCGCAATCTGGAGTCCTCCGGGCGCGGCGACGGTGCAGGTCAGAGCCGTGTGCCGCGGTGGTGGGTTGTATTCGTGCAGGTCGGAGGTTTGCTGAGTCGCTGCCGGTTTCGTTCCTCGACTCTTAGGCGCCCGCCGAGGGCACCGTGAGGCGGCGGCGGGGTTCGTGGCCTGCGCGGCTATC
>CAZDSL010000002.1:41412-46772 GCA_964507655.1 uncultured Mycobacteriaceae bacterium
CGCCCGCCGAGGGCACCGTGAGGCGGCGGCGGGGTTCGTGGCCTGCGCGGCTATCCCCTCCGCCGCGGCCACGCCGGCCACGTCACCCGCGGCGCGACGACGTTGGGCACCCGCCGCCGGATCGCGTTGGAGATGACGCCGGTGCCGTAGGAGGCGTCGTCGAGCGCGCGCAGCGCCAGGCTGCGCACCGGGTCGAGTCGGGTGGGGCGGAAGAGGTGGTCGCGCACCGGCTCGGCCAGCATCGCCGCCGCCACCACGCGGGCCAGGCGCGAGCGGGGCGTCGACGCGAGCACCGCCGCTCCCACCGGCCACCAGTCGCGGCGCAGCAGGTGGCCCACCCAGAAGGCGTCGGTCCACAGCGTCAGCGCGGTCATCTCGGCGACGACCGGCAGCGGCACCTCGTCGTCGAGCAACCTCCGGTGCCGGGCCAGCTCGTAGCCGGCGATCCCCACCGCCGCCCAGCGCGCGCCGGGCCGCCGGCTCGCCAGGGCCGCCATGATCGCGAGTCCCGACGCGGACGGGCGCGCGGGGATGAGCCGGTTGGGGTGCCGGGCCTCGAGCTCGGCGGCCGACGAGCCGTACCCGGCGCGGCGCCCGCAGAACTCGGCGAGCGAGGTGCGCACGCGGTGGTGGTTGACGATGTCGGTGACGTAGCGGACCGTCCAGCCGGCCTCGTCCATGCGCCAGAACAGGTCGACGTCCTCGCCGATGCGCATGCCGGGCTCGAACGGCGGGTCGGTGACGGCGGCGCGGCGCACCATCGCCGAGGCCGTGGGCAGCCAGCCCACCGGCACCCCGTAGACGACGCGGCTGGGGTGCGGGCCCATGTCGAGCTCCGAGCGGGTCTCCTCGTACAGCTCGATCGCGCTGGTGCCGCGCACGTCGGGGCGCACCCGCGGGCCCGCGGCGCCCACGGCGGGATCGTCGAAGATGCGGCGCAGGCGCGAGGCCCAGCCGGGCGCGGCGATCACGTCGGAGTCGAGGAACGCCACGAACGGCGCGGTGGTGGCGGCGAAGCCGGTGTTGCGGGCCGCGCCGGGGCCGCCGTTGACCTCGTGCACGATCAGCCGGGCACCGTGGTCGGCGGCGAGCTGCTTGATGCGGGCGGCATCGGGCCCGGGGGTGGCGTCGTCGACGACGGTGACGGGCAGCCCCTCGACGGTCGCGGAGGCGAGGCAGCGGGCGAACTCGTCGACGCCGCCGTACACGGGGATGACGATCTCGACGTCGTCGGCCGGGTCGGCGTCGGCATGTGCGGGCAGCGGGTCGGCGCGCGGAGCCTCGGGCGCGGGCAGCGGGTCGGCGATCCCGCGGTCGAGCAGGTACAGCGCCGCCTGCTGCTCGGCGGGCGTGCGCGCGGTGAGACCGTCGCGGCCGGCCGCGTGCAGTGCGCGCGCGAACGCCAGCACCTCGTCGGGCAGCACCGTGAGCGCCCACGGCGAGCCGCCGATCGCGATGCGCCCGGCCCGCAGCTTCACGCCCGAGGTCCACGCGATCGGGTACCGCGCGGTGAAGTCCGCCGGCCGCTCGGCGGGCGTGGGCGGGACAGGGAACGGCGGCATCGGGTGGATGTGGTCCCGCGCGCGGCTCATGGCGGTGCTCAGCTCCTCGGATCCGGGGACGTGGCGTGGTCGGACGGCGGCGCGCGAGGCGCCGCCCCTTCCCCGCAATGGGACCACCGGTGCTCCGCGCGCTGTGCACGGGGGCCCGGTGCGTGTGGTGCGTGCGGCAGGACGCGGTCGACCCCGTCGCCTAACCTCGAGGGATGGATTCGCCCACGCCGCTTCACCGCACGCCCATCACGGAAGACCTGCTGCACGGCGCGCTGGGGGTGGAGGACGGGCCGCACGGCGTGGTGCCGTGCAGGCTGCCCGCGTGGGCGCGCGCGTTCGCCGATCCGCAGCTGCTCTCGGCGCAGGCCCAGCCGGCCGGGGTGCGGCTGGCGTTCCGCACGGCGGCCACGCGCGTCGAGCTCACGGCCCACCGCACGCACATGGCGTTCCGCGGGGTGGCTCCGCGCCCTGCGGGGCGGTTCGACGTGCGCGTCGATGGCGAGGCGTTCGCGCAGGTGGAGGCGCAGGGCGGCACTGCGGTGCTCATCGACGCGGCCACCGGCGCCATCGAGACCGATCCGGGGCCCACGCAGACCGCCCGCGTCGACGGGCTGCCGGCGGGGGAGAAGGACGTCGAGATCTGGCTGCCGCACTACGAGCGCATCGAGCTGGGGGAGCTGCGTGCCGACGAGCCGGTGGCGCCACTGGCCGGTGCGCGAGGGCGCCGGTGGCTGCACTACGGCAGCTCGATCAGCCAGGGTTCGAACGCGGCGAGCCCCACCGGCACCTGGATCGCGCGCGTAGCGCTGGGGGCGGGGCTGGACGTGACCAACCTCGGTTTCAGCGGCGCCGCGATGCTCGACCCGTTCGTGGCGCGGGCGATGCGCGAGCAGCCGGCCGACCTGATCAGCCTCGAGGTGGGCATCAACCTCGTCAACGCCGACGTGATGCGGATGCGCGCGTTCACCCCGCTGCTGCACGGGTTCCTCGACACGCTCCGCGAGGGGCACCCGGACACGCCGCTTTTGCTCGTCTCGTCGCCGCACTGCGCCATGCAGGAGGACACGCCCGGGCCCGCGACCACCGACTTCGGCGACGGCGTGATGCGGTACCGGGCCACCGGCGACCCGGCCGAGGTGCGCGCCGGAAAGCTCACCCTGCGCACCGTCCGCGACGCGATGGCGCGGGCGGTCGAGCAGCGGGCGAAGACCGATCCGCACCTGCACTACCTCGACGGGCTTGCGCTGTTCGGCGCGGCGGACGAGGCGCGGCACCCGCTCGCCGACAACCTGCACCCGGGCCCCGAGGCGCACGCGCTGATGGCCGAGCGGTTCGCGGCGCGCGCGTTGGGGCCGGGAGGGGCGTTCGCGGGGCGCGCGCACCGGTAGGGTCCGGCGGGTGAGCCTTCTCCGCCCGCCGCGCGCCTCGTGATCGCGGGGCTGTCCGCGCCCGTCCTCGCCGGCCTGGCGGTGCTGAGCCTCGTCGGCGGCATCGGCATCACCGCGCTCGGCCCGGGCGGCGTGCTGCCCACCATCGGCCTGTTCACGCTGACGGGGCTGCCGGCCGCGACGGTCGCCGGCACCGCGATCGTCACCCACGTCGCCACCGGCATCGCCGGCACGGCGGCGTACGTGCGGTCGGGGCAGTTGCGGCGGACGCGCACCCGCCGCACGGCGCTGATCCTGGCGGGCGCGGCGATCGTCGGGACTCCGCTGGGCGTGCTGGTCAACGGGTGGCTCTCGCAGCGCGCGTTCGGGATCGTGCTCGCCGTGGTGGTCGCGGCGCTGGCGCTGCTGCTCTGGTACCGGGAGGCGGCGAACGTGCGCGGGGCGCGGGCGTCGGCCACCGAATTGTCGGCGTCGGCGTCGCCTGCCGAGGTGCCGCCCTCGCCCGCCGCCGCGAGTGCCCGTCACCCCCGTGCCGCCGCGGTGGCGGGCGTCGGGCTGGGGGTGGCGCTGGCGAGCGGGATCGTGGGGGTGGGCGGGCCGATGCTGTCGGTGCCGCTGCTCATCGCGTGCGGCGTGGGGGTGCTCGAGTCGCTGGCCGCCGCGCAGGCGCAGTCGATCGTCATCGCCGTGGTCGGTTCGGTCGGCTACGCGGTGGCCGGGTCCATCGACTGGGGCCTGGCCGTGCTCATCGGGGTGCCCGAGCTGGCGGGGGTGTACCTGGGGTGGCGGATCGCGCGCGCCGTCCCCACCCACATGCTCACGCGCGCACTCATTCCCGTGCTGCTAGCACTCGCCCCGTATCTGGCGCTGACGGCGTAGCGGCGCGCGGCGCAAGCGTACGGCAGCAGGCGGGCGGCTCGGCTAGCGTGGCGTTATGACCGACTCTCAGACACCCGTCCATCGCGTCCACGCGTTCGCCGACGACGCCCTGGGTGAGCTCGATGCCGTCGGGCTCGCCGAGCAGATCCGCGGCGGCGCAGTGTCGGCGTCCGAGGCGGTGGATGCGGCGATCCGGCGGGCGGAGGCCGTCGACCCGGTGCTGGGTGCGATCGCCTGCGCCGACTTCGAGCGGGCGCGGCGCGCGGCGGCATCGCCCACGGCGGGGTTCTTCTCGGGCGTGCCCACCTTTCTCAAGGACAACGTGGACGTCGCGGGGCTGCCGACGCAGGAGGGTTCGGCGGCGTTCATCGCGGAGCCGGCGCCGGCCGACGGGGAGTTCGCCGCGTCGTTCCTGCGGCTCGGGCCGGTGTGCCTGGGCAAGACGCAGCTGTCCGAGTTCGGGATCTCCGCCAGCGCCGAATCGCCCGGCAGGGAGGTGCGCAACCCGTGGGGCACCGAGTATTCGTCGGGGGCGTCGTCGGCCGGGTCGGCGGCGCTGGTGGCGGCCGGGGTGGTGCCGTTCGCGCACGGCAACGACGGCGGCGGGTCGATCCGCATCCCCGCGGCCGCGTGCGGGCTCGTCGGGCTCAAGCCCAGCCGCGGGCGGGTGCCGCAGGACGCGCTGTTCGGCCGCATGCCCGTGAAGGTGGTCGCCGACGGGGTGCTCACCCGCTCGGTGCGCGACACCGCCGCCTACCTGCGGGAGGTCGAGCGGCTGCGCCCGGTGCACGCGCTGCCGCCGGTGGGGGACGTGCGCGGCGCGGGCGGCGGGCGGCGGCGCATCGCGATGGTGGTCGAGTCGCCGTTCACGCCCACCGACGCGGAGACGGCCGCCGCGGTGCGTGAGGCGGCCGGGCTGCTCGAGTCGATGGGGCACGGCGTGGAGGAGATCGCGGCGCCGGTGCCGGCGAGCTTCGAAGAGGACTTCAAGACCTACTACGGGCTGCTGTTCCTCTACATGAACGCCACCGGCAAGAGCACGTTCAACAAGACCTTCGACTGGCACCGCACCGAGTCGCTGACCCGCGGGTTCGCCGGCTACACGTTGCGCCGGGCCCACCATCTGCCGGCGGCGATCGCGCGGCTGCGGGCGTCGGCGCGCCGCTCGCGGGAGCTCTACGCCGGCTACGACCTGGTGCTCACTCCCACGGTGAGTCACCTGACGCCGCGGATCGGGCACATCGACCCGACGCTGCCGTTCGACACGGTGATGGGGCGGCTGCTGGCGTGGGTGGGGTTCACGCCGCTGCAGAACGCCACCGGCGATCCGGCGGTGTCACTGCCGTTCGGGCTGAGTTCGCAGGGCACGCCCGTGGGTATCCAGCTTGCCGGCCCGATGGGCTCGGAGGCGCGGTTGCTGGAGATGGCGTACGCGGTGGAGGAGGCGCGGCCGTTCGCGCGGATTCAGGATTAGTGAGGGCCGGGCGGGCCTGGTGCTCGGGCTCGGCTCGCCGAGTGGGGCGGATTCCGGTGACGGCGG
>CAZDSL010000003.1:0-4495 GCA_964507655.1 uncultured Mycobacteriaceae bacterium
ACCTGGTGTGGCTGGCCGAGGAGCCGATGATCCCCGAGCGGCCGTACCTGTGCCGGATCGGCACCAGCGAGGTGCAGGCGCGGATCACCCGCCCCAAGTACAAGGTCAACGTCAACACCCTCGAGCAGACGGCGGCCACGACCCTCGATGTCAACGAGATCGGCGTGTGCAATGTGAGTTTCGACCGGCCCGTGCCGTTCGACGCCTACAGCGAGGGCGGGTCGATGGGGGCGTTCATCCTGATCGACCGCATCACCGGCAACACCATGGGTGCGGGCATGATCGATCACGCGTTGCGCCGCGCCGATAATGTGCACTGGCAGCAGGTCGACGTCGATACCGCGGCACGCTCGCGCCTGAACGGGCACGGCCCGGCCGTCGTGTGGCTGACGGGCCTGTCGGGGGCCGGCAAGTCGTCCATCGCCAACCTCGTCGAGCGCGACCTGCACTCGCGCGGCGTGCACACGTTCTTGCTCGACGGCGACAACATCCGGCACGGCCTGGGCCGCGACCTCGGCTTCACCGAGGCCGACCGGGTCGAGAACATCCGCCGCGTCGCCGAGGTCGCCACCCTGATGGCCGACGCGGGCCTGATCGTGCTGGTGTCGCTGATCTCGCCGTTCCGCACCGACCGGCAGGCCGCCCGCGAGGTGATCGGTGAGGACCGCTTCTACGAAGTGTTCGTCGACACGCCCCTCGAGGTCGCCGAGACCCGCGACCCCAAGGGCCTGTACGGCAAAGCACGCCGCGGCGAGCTGGTCAACTTCACCGGCATCGACTCGCCCTACGAGGCACCGGCCGCCCCGCAGGTGCACCTGCGCACCACCGAGACCAGCCCCGAAGACGCCGCCGCGGAGATCATCACCGCGCTGCGCGCCGACGGCATCGTCTCGTGAGCTCCATGCCCTGCGATGCGGAGGAATGCCGTGCCTGACAGTGAAGACGCCGCTCCTGACCGAAAGGACATCGTCGCTGCCGTGGAGCGGTACGCGCGCCACCTGGGCGAGCATGATGTGGATCAGCTGGTGTCGCTGTTCGCCGACGACGCCGTGCAGCATGAGCCGCTGGGCGTGGCGAGTTACCGGGGCATCGAGGAGATCCGGGCCTTCGACACGCGCAATGCGCGCATGCCGTTCACGGTCGAACGGATGGCGCCGATCGTGGTCACCGGCAGGCACGCCGCCACCGGGATGCGGATCCGCATGGGCGAGCACGACTTCGCCGCGATGGAGATGTTCGAGTTCGACGACGAGTGCAAGATCGTCTCGCTCTCGGTCCTGATCGACCCCGAGGCGCACTGGTGACCGCGCTCAGCGCCCTCATCGGAGGAGACGGAAGATGAAGAGCTCAGCAGGATATCGACGGCCCCGGCTGCGGTATGGCATCACCGCGGCAGCCGGTGTCGCGGCATGCGTCGCCCTGGTGGCGGGGTGCGCGAGCTCGGACGCCGACACCGGCGCGGGCAATGCGGACGTCGGCGGGGGTGCCGGGGCTTCTCTTGGTGCGCGAGCGGCCGGTGTCGTCGGCGACCAGCCGGACGGCGGCACGCCCGTCGACGGCGGCACGCTCTCGTTCGCCGGCTACTCGGTGCCGTCGAGCCTGGACCCGACCAGGACGCAGCCCTCGGGGTCCACGGGCGGCACGGCCATGGCGTCGGTGTACGACCTGCTGATGCGCTATGACGCGGAGAAGTCCGCGTACGTGCCGCAGCTGGCGGAGTCGCTCACCGAGAGCGACGATCACCTGTCGTGGACGCTCACGCTGCGGGACGGCGTGCTGTTCAGCGACGGCACGCCGCTGGACGCCGACGCGGTGATCGCCAGCATCAACCGCTTCAACGACAAGCGCGGAGCCAACAGCCAGGAATGGCTGGGCGGGGTCCGCACGATGACGGCGCCCGATCAGCACACCGTCGTCTTCACGCTCAACCAGCCGTGGCGCGAGTTCCCGGCGATGCTGGCCTACGGGCACGGCATGATCCTCGCCCCGGCGGCCTACGCCGACCCCGACACGTTCGTCCCGATCGGGGCGGGGCCGTTCGTCGTGGCGTCGTTCGCGCCGGCGCAGTCGATCGACATGGCGCCGCGGAAGGACTACTGGGCCGGCGCACCGCACGTCGCCGCGCTGAAGTTCGTCGGGATCGAGGGTTCGCAGCCCAAGCTCGACGCGCTCGAGACCGGCGGCGTGCAGATGGCGTACCTGAGGGACGCCGATGTCGTGCAGAAGGCGGAGACCCGGTATCCGGGCTTCGTCGAGCGCACGGATCTCGCCGACGTCATCCAGATCAACGCCAGGGAGGGCCGCCCGGGCGCGGACCCGCTGGTGCGGAAGGCGATCGCCGCGGCGATCGACCCGGAGGTGCTCAACGAGCGTGCCTTCAACGGGGCGGCGAGCCCGGGCTCGGAGATCTTCCAGGACTGGTCGCAGTGGCACACCGACAACCCGGGGCCCAAGTACGACCCGGCCGAGGCGAAGCGGCTGCTCGATCAGGCCAAGGCGGGCGGATTCGACGGCGCCATCACGTACGCGAGCGTCAACGATCCGTCGTCGCGGGACTACGCCACAGCCACGCAGGCGATGCTGGACAGCGTCGGCTTCTCTGTGGACGTCGAGTACGTGGCCACCGTGACGGACATGGTCAAGCGAATGTATGTCGATCACGACTTCGACCTCACGCACGGGGCGTACAACATCGCCGATGCGGTGCCGTACCTGCGGCTGTCCTCGGCGCTGCGGAGCAACTCGTCGAACAACATCCTCGGCTACGACAGCCCGCAGATGGACGGGCTGCTCGACCGGCTCCAGCAGGCGCCGACCGACGATGCGGAGCGCGAGGTCCTGGGGGAGATCCAGCGGCTCGTCACCGACGACGTGCCGTTCCTCCCGACGGGCGCCGCAGTGTCCTTCGTGCCGTGGGCCGACAACGTGCACGGTGCGGTGTCCAGCAGCAGCGGGATCATGCTGCTCGGAGGCGTGTGGTTCTCGTGACCGGTATGGGGGCGGTCGCGGGCGGGAGAATCTCGGTGGGTATTCGGGAAGCCGAGTGCGCAGGGAGGATTTCCGCAGGGATCGCAGCATAAAGGCGGGCCCGGCAGTGTGAAGATGACTGTTGCGACACTGTCATCGACCACCGCCGGGCCCGCCTTTTCGCATTCCGGCCGGCTACGGGATCACGTGGAATGCCTCCGGATTCCGATACTCAGAGTGTGACGACCTTGCACTCGGGCAGCGGGTGGTTCTCGGCCTTCACCCAGCGCAGCAGCGCGGTGCCTTCGTTGTGGAATCCGGTCGAGATCCAATTGCCATAACCGGGGTCCGTGGCCGAGACGACGATCGTCAGAGTGCCGTCGTCGTTGAGCTTGCCGGTGTGGTTGTTGATGTAGGTGTTCATGCGGTCGTGATCGAGCGACTCCATCCACCAGTTCTGCAGGACGAAGTTCCAGTATTCGCAGTCCGGAACTTCGGTGTGGATCACCCAAGCCTCGTCGGGCGCGAGCTTCCAGTAGCCGTGCAGGTAGAAGATCGTCGGGTCGCCGCCGGCGTTCTGGAAGAAGTCCTGACCCCAGTCGGGCAGTTCGTTCGGCTTCTCCATGAACATTTTCGTCCACCGGGTGAACGTCGCGGAGGTGCCCTTGACGAAGTCGGTGGTCAACCGCAATTGCCGGGCGAACGCCTCGGGATCGAGCGGGGCCGGCTCCGGGGCCTCGTCGAGCAACTCGATGTGCACGTCGGCCGCGATCTCGGTGCTGCGGTCCTGGAAGGACTGCCGTCCCACCAGGCCGGTGGTGTCGGCCGCCATCGGAAGCCAGGCTCCCTCGGCGGGCTTGTCGACGCTGGCGATGAAGCTGAAACGGCCGTCCGCGTCGACGGGGATCTCGTCGCCTCCGATCTCGCCGGTCGAGGCCATGGTGCCGTCGATGTGGTACCGGCTGGCCTTGGATCCGAACGTCAGCAGCGGCACCGTTCCGCGCGTTCCGCTGATGCGGTAGCGGTATTTGCCTGAGATCCGGGCGCTCATGTAGATGTTGTCCGGATTGTCGGCGCCGATCTTGCACTTGACGTGCGGGTTGAGCGGATCGACGATCTCGGGATGCTGCGGATCGAAGTTCTCGAGCGCGTTGAGCGAGGAATACCGGAGCAACCGGATCAGATAGCGGATGCCCTCGGCCTGGTTGAACGCGTCCTGCGGTGCGGCCTCATCGAGGAGCGACTGACCCGCATCGCGCAGATCGTCGCAGAAGGAATTCCACGCCTTATTGACTGTCACTTGATATCTCCTCCCGGGCGGGATCGCCCGTCATCTCCGCAGTCTTGCGGTGTTGGAGCTTCCGATGCCGGAGCCACCGGCCCCCATTTCGTTGGTGGTTCTGTGACCTGAAGGTGGAGATTAGCAGGATGCGGCCCGAGAGGGCCGCGGCATTGCCCGCATAGTGGAAATGTTCGTCGGTGCCTGATCCACAAGGCGCGGGTGGATCGGCGGTGTCCGTGACCGCTA
>CAZDSL010000003.1:4595-11659 GCA_964507655.1 uncultured Mycobacteriaceae bacterium
TCGTCGGTGCCTGATCCACAAGGCGCGGGTGGATCGGCGGTGTCCGTGACCGCTAGTGGGAATGAGTCACTTCGTGACCCACGCCTTGCCGAGCAGCATGATCCCGTCGTTGCTGGGGACCGCGCCGTGCACGTCCTTGTTCCACGCCACCAGGTTCGCCCCGGCGCTCAGCGGGAGGAAGGGCACCTGCTCGGTGACCAGCTGCTGCACCCGGCCCAGCGCGGCCTTCTCGGCCGCGTCGTCCGGCGCCTGCTGCACCTCGTCGAGCAACGTCTCCATCCGCGGATCGTCGTAGCCGAGCACGTTGTTCGACGATGCGGCGCGCAGCGCGGCCGACAGGCGCAGGTACGGGATCGAGTCGGCCAGGCTGTACGCGCCGAAGGTCAGGTCGAAATCGTGGTCGACGTACAGCCGCCGGACCATGTCGGTGACGGTGGGCGTGTATTCGACGTTCACGTCGAAGCCGACCTGGTTCAGCATCGCCTGGGTCGCGGTGGCGATGTTCTGCGACGACGGCTGGTTCACCGACACGTACGTGACCTTGCCGTCGAAGCCATCGGCCTTGGCCTGCGCGACCAGTTCCCGCGCCCGGTCCGGATCGTAGGCGGGCCCGGGCTGGTCGGTGTGCCACTTGGACCACGACTGGAACAACTCGGAGCCGGGGCTGCCGTAGCCCTGATGCACGCGCCGGCTGATCACCGCCGGGTCGATGGCGGCGCCGATGGCCTGGCGCACGCGCGGATCGGCCCCGGGCCGCCCGTCGCGGTTGTTGATCTGCAGGACGCCGTTGAGGCTCACGGGCGTGAGGTAGCTGGGATTGTCGGCGGTGGCCTTGTCGATGACCTCGTCGTCGCGGAGGTAGGTCATCTGGATGCCGCCGGTGTCGAGGGCCTCGAGCCGGGGCTGATCGTCCTGGATGGCGACGAAGGTCAGCGACTGCAGGTGCGGCGCGCCGTCCCAGTAGTCGGCGCGGGGGGCGAGGTCGAGCTGCTGCGCCGGCGCGAAGGAGCGCACCGTGAACGGCCCGGCGCCGATGGGGCGGAAGTCGCTGGGGTCCGCGTACGCGGCGGGGGCGAGGATCATCCCGTGCCCGTACGTGAGCAGGGCGGGGAATTCGCGCCACGGCTGCTTGAGGTGGATGGTGACCGTCCGCGCGTCCGTCGCCTCCAGGCTCGCGACGCCGTCGGTCCACTCCTGGCTCTGCGCGCCGCGGTTCTTGTTGTAGCGGTTGATGCTGGCCACGACGGCGTCGGCGTCGAGCGGGGTGCCGTCGCTGAAGGTGACGCCCTCGCGCAGCCCGATCGTCCAGGTCAGCCGGTCGGGGCTCTCCTCGAGCGATTCGGCGAGCTGCGGGACGTAGCTGTCGGCCGCGGCGTCGTAGCGGACGAGCAGGCCGTAGATGCTCGCCATCTCGGTGCCGCCGGTGGCGCCCGAGGGCTGGGTTTTGGTGGGGTCGAGGCTCGACGGCATCGAGTAGCCGGCAAAGCGCAGCGTGCCCCCGTCGACGGGGTCGCCGGCGTCGGCGGTCGCGCCGATGAGCCCGGCCGCGGTGGCGCGCACGCCGCTCGCGGCCGGGGCGTCGGTGCCTCCGGTCGAGGCGCAGCCGGCGAGGAGCGTGGCGGCGCAGACCGCGGCGGCGGCCGCGGCCGCGCGGCGACGGTGGCATCGGCGTGGGGTCGTTCGGATCATGGTGCGGTTGCCTTCCGGGTCGTGGGGGTGTTCGCCGTGCGCGGGCGAGGGATGGACGAGACGGCGCGGCGCGTTCACCGCTGGTACCGGCGCAGCACCGCCCGCCGCCGACCGTCGAGCACCCGCCGGCGCTCGTCCGCGCCGATGCGCGGGACGCCGGCGGGCAGCTCTTCGTCGAGCCGCGCGGCCGGCACGATGCGCAGCGTCGGTGTGGGGACGTCGGCGGTCTCGCACAGCCACCACCGGTAGGTCATCGGCACGTGCCGCTCGCCGGCGGTGTCGAGCCAGTTCGCCACGCCCGGGTCGCTGTGCGAGACCACCACCGTGACGGAGCCGTCGGAGCCGGCGGACGCCTGATGGCCGTTGAGGGAGGTCTGCCGGAACGTGTAGTCGAGCGATTCGCCCCAGTAGTCGGAGAGCTGCATGTTCCAGAAGTGGCAGCGCGGGGGAGTGAACCGGACGATGGCAGCCTCGTCGGGTGCGAGTTCGATGTGGCCGCCGCCGTAGGAGATGTACCCGCCGTCGCCGGCGTAGGTGCCGCCGACCGCGGGGTGGGTCACCAGCGTGTTGTGCTTGCCCTCGCGCTTCGACCGGGCAAGGGCGTCCCAGAATCCGGCGAAGCGATCGACGAAGTCGCCGATCCTGGTGAGCTGGTCGGCGACCACCACCGGGTCCGCCACGGGTCCGCCGCCGGGCCCGTCGAGCCGCTCCACCGAGATGTGGTGGGCCTGCTCGTTCTCCCAGTCGTAGAAGTACTGGCGGATCATCAGTCGCGAGGCCTCGCCGTCCATCGGCAGCCAGTTGCCCTCGTGCGGGTGAGGGCTGACGATCAGATCGAACCCGCCGTCGTCGTCCAGCGTCAGCCCGCCGGGGTGCGAGACCGAGCCGAGCGTGTTCGCCGTGGCGGCGGCGAACATGGCGGGCGTCGGATGCGCCTCGTCGAACCCCTCGTACACGCGCACGCTTTTGTACAGCGTGAACCCCACGTAGTGCGCCGACCCGCCGCGGCCCGTCACGCGATAGGTGCCCTCCGGGTCGAGAGCGCAGTGCCCGAACAGGCAGTCGGGCGACTCGGACGCGTAGCGCTTGGTGTTGTCCTGCAGGTGGCCGACCTCCGGAAAGTGCGGGTCGGCACTGAACAGCTCCTGCTCGAGCCCCGCATTGAGCAGGTTGAGCAGGTAGCGGTATCCGGTGGCGCGCACCCGGGCGTCGGCGGCGGCGAGCGGGTCGCGCTCGATGATGCGGGCGGCGGAGGCCAGCCCGCGGCACAGGTGCGACCACCCGTCGTCGAGCAGAAGGGAGGTGTCGGCCGTGCGGCGGTCTGTGGACGCATCGCGCGCGGATGCAGGGACTGGCGTGTGCGGGGGTGTCATCGGGACCTCTCGGGCGGGGTTGCGTACAGGGGGTGATCCGCCAGAGGGCGAATCATTAAGGCAATGCCTTAATGACGGTAGCAGCGGACGGCTCGGTGGGGAAGAGGCGCCGGATACTGTCATCGGCATGCCCATCACCGATGACCCCCGCGCGCGCCTGATCGAGGCGGCGCAGCGCCTGCTGTCCGAGCGCGGGACCGAGGAGGTGTCGTCCCGCGAGATCGCCGTCGCGGCGGGGAACCGCAACAACTCGGCGGTGAAGTACCACTTCGGCAGCCGTGACGAGTTGTTCCGCGAGGTGTACCGCGCGCGGATCGCGGCCGTGAACCGGGCCCGGCGCGACCGCCTGGACCGCCTGGTCGAGGACGGCCGCGACCGGGACCCCCGTGCCCTGATCGAGGCCGTCGTGATGCCGCTCGCGGAGAATCTCCGCAGCGGATCGGGGGGGCCGGATTACGTCCGCTTCATCGCCCGGCTCGCGCCCACCGTCGATTTCCTCGGGGCGGAGGGAGCCGGCGGCGAAAATGAGAGCGGCGGGGAGGGCGGCGACGCGTCGGCTCCCGGCGTGGCGCGCGAGATCGCGTCGCGCCTGGCGGAGAGCATCGGCGCGCTCGGGGAGGCCGAGGCGCTGCGGCGGGTGCTGCTGGTGTTCGACCTGGCCGTGGGGGCCCTGGCCGCGTGGGAGGGGCGGCATGCCGCGCGCGGAGGCCGCGCAGCGGCGGACGGTGCGGTGGGCGAGGCCGAGGACGACGCCGCATTCGACCACGACATGACCCGCATCGTGGACGCCCTCGTCGGCGCGTTGCAGGCTCCCGGCACGGTCGTGCCCGGCACCCCCTGACGGCCACGCCGTGGATGCCGCTCACCGGGACCACCCCCGTGCGGAGGGGGTGATCTTGATTACATTGCGCCGACTCGAAAGGGGGCGACGGCGGGTCACCGGTCACAGGTGAGGAGCGCGGATGCACGAGCTGTTCGATGATTCCGATGCGACGGGCGTCGTCGAGGCGATCGCAGCGGGCGACGTCTCCGCCCGCGAGGCGACCGAATTCGCGCTCGCCCGCATCGATCAGCGCAACCCCACGGTGAACGCCGTCGTGAGCCTGCGGTCCGACGAGGCGCTGGCAGAGGTGGATGCCGGGCTTCCCGCAGGTCCACTGCACGGGCTCCCGTACCTCATCAAGGATCTCGGTGCGCAGGTTCGCGGGCTGCCCACCACCGAGGGGTCGCGGCTGTTCGCCGACGACATTGCGCACCGCGACTCCGTGGTGGTCGCGCGACTGCACTCGGCGGGTGCGGTGATCCTCGGCAAGACCAGCAGCCCCGAGTTCGGCCTCAACGCCTCCACGGAGCCGGCTCTGCACGGGCCCACCCGCAACCCGCACGGGCTGGGGCATTCCGCCGGCGGCTCGTCCGGCGGCTCTGCGGCGGCGGTGGCCTCCGGCATGGTCCCCGCTGCTCACGCCAGCGACGGCGGCGGGTCCATCCGCATCCCGGCCGCCATGACGGGGCTGGTCGGGCTCAAGCCCTCGCGGGGCAGGGTGCCGGGCACCGGAAGCATGTTCGGGGCGCCGCTGTCGGTGCACCACGCGGTGACCCGGTCGGTGCGCGACACCGCGCTACTGCTGGACGCGACGTGCGGCCCGCAGGTGGGCGACCCTGTGGCGATCGCGCCGCCGTCCAGGCCGTACGCCGAGGAACCGGACCGTGAGCCGGGCCGCCTGCGGGTGGCCGTGTGCACCGCGCTCCCCGACGGCGGGCAGGCGCACCCCGACTGCGCCGCCGCCGCCGAATCTGCGGCCGCGCTCCTGGCGAAGCTGGGGCACACGCTGGTCGACGGCGCGCCCGACCACCCGCTCGAGGAACTGGGCCCGGTGATGGGGGTGGGCATGGCGGCGTCGGTGACCCGGCGCATCGACACCCGCCTGGAGGAACTGGGCCGTCCACTGCGCGACGACGATCTCGAGCCGGTGACGCGGCTGCTCTACGAGAAGATGCGCGCCGCGCCCGTGACCCGGTTCGTCGCCGCGATGGAGGCCCTCGAGACCGCATCGCACCGGATCGGCGCGTTCTTCGTCGACCACGACATCCTCGTCACCCCCACCGTCGCCCGCCCGACTCCGGAGCTGGGGGTGCTCGACACCCGCAACGTCGACGACCTTGCGGGCCTGCGCTGGCCGTTGGCGTTCACTTCGGCGTTCAACGCGACGGGCCAGCCGGCGATCTCGCTGCCGCTGGGCGCCGACTCCGCCGGCATGCCGCTGGGCGTGCAGCTGGTGGCGGCCTACGGGCGCGAAGACCTGCTGCTGCGGGTGGCCGGCCAGATCGAACGCGCCCGGCCGTGGCCCGCCGCGCCCGTGTGGCCGCCGATCCGCGGCTGAGCCCGCCCGCCACCCCGCCCGCGGGCCCCGCATCACCCGACGCGGGGCACGCCATCCGCGCCACGGCGCACCCCCATGAAAGGCACCGACACATGCATCCCGGCATCCACGCCGCCACCGCTCCCGAGCGCCCCGCCGTCGTGATGGGCGACGGCGAAGTCGTCACCTACCGCGAGCTGGACGACCGCTCGCAACGGCTCGCCGCCCTGTGGGAGGCGCTGGGCCTCCGCACCGGCGACAGCGTCGCGCTACTCGCCGAGAACCACCCGCGCTACTTCGAGATGTACTGGGCCGCAGTGCGTTCGGGCCTGTACATCACGGCGGTGAACCGGCATCTGACCGCGGAGGAGGCGGCGTATGTGATCGACGACTGCGGCGCGACGGTGCTCGTGACCACCGCGGCGATGCGTGAGACGGCGCAGGCCGTTCTGCCGCTGCTCGGGGGCGGCGCTCCGCACCGGTACATGATGGACGGCGCAGCGGACGGCTTCGCGTCGTACGAGGCGGCGCTCGCCCGCAGCGAGGGTGCGGCGCCGCAGGGTCGTCCGCGCGGCGACATGATGCTCTATTCGTCGGGGACGACCGGCCGTCCCAAGGGGATCCGCCGCCCGCTCACCGGGCTGGCGTTCGACGATCCGCGCGCCATGGGCGTGGGGCATTTCGCGCGGTCGCTGATGGGCATGTCCGACGCGTCCACGTATCTGGTGCCGGCGCCGCTGTACCACTCGGCGGGGCTGCAGTGGTCGGCCGGAGCCCAGGCGCTGGGCGCCACCGTCGTGGTGATGGACCGGTTCGACGCAGAGGAGTTCCTGCGGCAGATCGAGCGGCACAGGGTCACGCACACCCAGGTGGTGCCCACCATGCTGGTGCGGCTGCTGAAGCTCCCCGCCGAGACGCGGACCGGATACGACCTGTCGAGCCTGCAGTGCCTGGTGCACGCGGCCGCCCCGTGCCCGCCGGAGGTCAAGCGGCAGACGATCGCGTGGCTGGGCCCCATCGTCTCCGAGTTGTACTCGGGCACGGAGGGTATGGGCATGACCTACATCCGCTCGGACGAGTGGCTCGAACGCCCCGGCTCGGTGGGCCGGGCGGTGCTCGGCACGCCCCACGTGTGCGGCGAGGACGGGCGCGAGCTGTCGGCCGGCGAGGTGGGCGACATCTACTTCGAACGCGACGCCGCGCCGTTCGAGTACCACAACGACGACGACAAGACCGCCGGCTCGCGCCACCCGCACCACCGGAACTGGTGCAGCATCGGCGACATCGGACGCCTGGACGAGGACGGGTATCTGTACCTCACCGACCGCAAGTCGTTCATGATCATCTCGGGCGGGGTCAACATCTACCCTGCCGAGATCGAGGCGTGCCTGGTCACGCACCCCGCCGTCGCGGACGCCGCCGTGTTCGGGATGCCCGACCCGGAGATGGGCGAGTACGTGCACGCCGTGGTCGAGCCGGCGCCGGGCAGCACGCGGGACGGCCTCGCCGACGAGCTGCGCGCCTACGCCCGCGAGCACCTCGCCGGGTACAAGGTCCCGCGCCTGATCGAGGTGTGGGACGAGCTGCCGCGCCTTGCGACGGGCAAGCTGCAGAAGGCCGAGCTGAGGAAGGCCGCGCTGGC
>CAZDSL010000003.1:11759-32165 GCA_964507655.1 uncultured Mycobacteriaceae bacterium
CGCGCCTTGCGACGGGCAAGCTGCAGAAGGCCGAGCTGAGGAAGGCCGCGCTGGCGGCCTCCGGGAGTCGATGACCCGCCGCCTCACCGCAGCCGCAGCGTCACCGCCTCGATCCCCCCGGTGAACGGGTACGGCGGCGCGTAGCTCTCGTCCACCGGGGTGCCGGTGTCGCGGCCGACGCCCAGGCCCTCGAGGTAGTTGAGCCGCCAGGGCGCCGTGCGCTCCACGCGTCCCCGGCCGATCTCCGCGCCGTCGCACGTCAGCGTGAGCGCGCCGCCGGAGCCGCGCTCGGCCGAGTCGGCGTCGAACCGCGCCGTCACCTCGTGCGCGCCCGCCGGCAGCGGCGCCGCCGCCGCGACGGTCCACCGCTCGTGGCCCAGCAGGTTGTAGTGGTACGTGAGCACGCCGTCGTGCACGCACAGCGCGTGCCCGCCGAACCGCCCGCCCTGCGAGAACAGCAGGCCCCGCGCGCCCGCCTCCGGCACGGTCACGCGGGCGGTGAGCGTGAACGAGCGGGCCACCACGTCGGGCGACACCCCCGGCGGGATCCGGGTGGTCACGCCGTGCCAGGCGAACTCGTCGCGCCCCGTGGTGGGGTTGGGCTTGGGCGGCCCGGGCCGGTTGGCCTTGCCGGCGATGATCGGCAGCGCCCCGTTGGCCTCGGCTTCGCGCCAGAACACCTCGATCAGGTCCTTGAGCCTTCCGGGCTCCTGCTCGGCCAGGTCGCGCGCCTCGCTGTAGTCGGCGTCGACGTGGTAGAGCTCCCAGCGCATGGCGTCGAAGTCGACCGCGCCGGCGGTGAACTCCCACGGCATGTCCACCGGCGTGGTGGCGGCCACCCAGCCGTCGGAGTAGATCGCGGCGTTGCCCATGAGCTCGAAGTACTGCACGCGGCGGCGCGGGGCCGCGTCCGGATCGTCGAACGTGTACGTCATCGGCACGCCCGCCATCGGCGTCTGCTCCACCCCGTCGACGCGCTCGGGCGCGGCCACGCCGGCCAGCTCGAGGATCGTCGGCGCGATGTCCACGACGTGGTGGAACTGCGTGCGGATGCCGCCGGCCGCCGCGGCGGTGCGCCGCGGATAGGAGACGACCAGGCCGTTGCGGGTGCCGCCGAAGTGTGAGGCCAGCACCTTGAACCACTGGAACGGCGTGTCCATGGCGTGCGCCCAGCCGCTGGGGAAGTGGTTGTAGTGCAGCGGCCCGCCCAGCTCGTCGAGGTGCGCGAGCAGCGTGGCGGGGTCGTCCTCCATGCGGTTGACGAAGGTCATCTCGTTGAGGCTGCCCAGCGCGCCGCCCTCGGGGCTCGCGCCGTTGTCGCCCTGAAGGTAGAACACCACGGTGTTGTCGAGCTCGCCCAGCCGCTCGAGCTCGCCGAGCACCCGGCCGATGTGGTGGTCGGCGTGCGCGAGCGCGGCGGCGTACACCTCCATCATCCGGGCGGCGACGCGCCGGTGGGCGGGCGGGAGCGACTCCCACGCGGCGATCCGCTCGGGGCGCGGCGTCAGCACCGTGTCCTCCGGCACCACGCCCAGGCGCTTCTGCCGCGCCAGCGTCTCCTCGCGCAGCGCGTCCCACCCGTCGTCGAACCGCCCGCGGAAGCGCGTGATCCACTCGGCCGGGGCGTGGTGGGGCGCGTGGCAGGCGGCGTTGGCGTATTGGAGGAACACGGGCCGGTCCGGGGCCGCCGACTTCTGCGTGCGGATCCAGTCGATGGCGTGGTCGGCCAGGTCGCGTTCGAGGTGGTAGGCGTCGTCGGCGGGCGGCTCCACCGGCTCGGTGCCGCGGTACAGGGCGGGCGCGTAGTTGTCGGTGCTGCCGCCGAGGAAACCGTAGAAGTGCTGGAAGCCCATCGACGTGGGCCAGCGGTCGAAGGGGCCCGCCGGGCCGGTCTCGAAGTCGGGCACGTTGTGGTACTTGCCGATGTGCGCGGTGGAGTATCCGGCGTCGCGCAGGATGCGGGCGGTGGTGGCCGCCGACTCCGGGATCATCGCCGTGTACCCGTCGTAGGCGTTCGCCATCTCGGTGACGCGGCCGGAGGCCACCTGGTGGTGGTTGCGGCCGGTCATCAGCGCGGCGCGGGTGGGCGAGCACATCGCCGTGGTGTGGAAGCGCGTGTAGCGCAGCCCCTGGCCGGCCAGCGCGTCGAGCGTGGGCGTGGGCACCGGCCCGCCGAAGGTGCTCGCGGCCCCGTAGCCCACGTCGTCGGTGAGGATCACCAGCACGTTGGGCGCGCCGGCGGGCGGGGCGGGACGCTCGGGCCAGCGCGGGTCGTCCGCGGGCGACGGGAAGCGTCCGTACGCGGTGGGGGTGGTCATGGGGCCTCCGTGGCGGTGGGCGTGCGTCGGTGTTCGTGTGGATCCCAGGCCGCGGCGGCGCGGCGGGCAAGGGGGGCGTCTCACGGCATGGGCACCGCGACCGCTCCGGGCCGTGCGTGTCCCGTCTGGTGGGCGGCGGGGGCGGCGCCTATTGACGGCCATCGCCGCCTGTGCTGCCATGTATCAAACGTTTGCTACCTCATTCCGGGGCGGCGGCGTGCGGCACGAGGGAAGGGTGGCGATGGCGGACAAGACGATGACCGCGGACGACGTGGTCGGCCGGCTCCGGTCGGGGATGACGATCGGCATCGGGGGGTGGGGTTCGCGGCGCAAGCCGATGGCGCTGGTGCGCGCGATCCTGCGCTCCGACCTGCGCGACTTGACGATCGTCTCCTACGGCGGCGCGGATGTGGGGCTGCTGTGCGCGGCGGGCAAGGTGAAGAAGGTGGTGTTCGGCTTCGTCTCGCTCGATTCGATCCCGCTCGACCCGCACTTCCGCGCCGCCCGGCAGCGCGGCGAGATCGCGGTGGCCGAGTACGACGAGGGCATGCTCATGTGGGGGCTGTACGCGGCCGGCATCCGGATGCCGTTCCTGCCCACCCGCGCGGGCCTCGGCTCCGACGTGATGACGGTGAACCCGGGCCTCAAGACGGTGGCCGACCCGTACGGCGGCGAGGAGTTCGTGGCCATGCCGGCCCTCGAGCTCGACGCCGCCCTGGTGCACATGAACCGCGCCGACGTGCACGGCAACGCGCAGTACCTGGGGCCCGACCTGTACTTCGACGACCTGATGTGCATGGCGGCGCGCGACGCGTACGTCTCGTGCGAGGAGATCGTGCCCACCGAGCGGTTCACCGCCGAGGCGCACCCGGCCACGCTGCGGATCTCGCGGCTGCTGGTCAGCGGAGTGGTGGAGGCCCCCAACGGCGCCCACTTCACCTCCTGCGCGCCCGACTACGAGCGCGACGAGGCCTTTCAGCGCGAATACGTGAGGGCGGCCAAGGACGAGACGGCCTGGCGCGACTTCGCCGAGACGTACCTGTCCGGCACGGAGGACGACTACCAGCGCGCGGTGGCGCGCTTCGAGAACGCGGAGGTGCGGGCATGAGCGCGGCGGCGGATCCGGGCACGGCAGGCGCGGCGGGCACGGCGAACGACACGGGCACGGGGACGGGTGCTACGCGCGCCGAGGTGTGCGCGGCGGCGATCGCGGACGCCCACCGGCACGACGGCGAGCTGATCGCCAGCGCCTTCGGCGTCATCCCGGCGATCGGCGTGCGCCTGGCGCGGGCCACCTTCGCGCCCGACCTGGTGCTCTCCGACGGCGAGGCCTACGGCGTGCGCGGCACCTGGGCGGTGGGCGGCCCGGCCGACGGCGCCGTCGAGTCGTGGATGTCGTTCAACCAGATCTTCAACCTGGTGTGGAACGGCAAGCGGCACATCACCATGATCCCCACGCAGATGGACGCCTTCGGCAACACCAACATCTCGGTGATCGGCGACCACGCCCGGCCCAAGGCGCAGCTGGTGGGCGTGCGCGGCGCGCCCGGCAACAGCGTCTACCACCCCACGGGCTACTGGGTGCCCAAGCACTCCACCCGCGTGTTCGTGGAGAAGGTCGACATGGTGTGCGGCGTCGGTCACGACAACGCCGCCCGGGCCGGCGCGCCCGCCTCGGAGTTCCACGACCTGCGCGAGGTTGTCACCGACCTGGCCGTGCTCGACTACGCGCCCGGCTCGGGCCGGCTGCGCCTGAAGTCGGTGCACCCGGGCGTCACCGTCGACGAGGTGACGGCGGCGACGGGCTTCGCGCTGGAGACGCCCGGCGACGTGCCGGTCACGCGCACGCCGTCGGACGAGGAGCTGCGGCTGATCCGCGAGGTCATCGACCCGCGCGGGCTGCGCGCCGGGGAGGTGGCGGCGTGACCACGACAGACGCGGACACGACCGGCACCGCCCCGCACCCCGCCCTGCACACGCGGGTGTGCGAGATGTTCGGCTGCCGGTACCCCATCGTGCAGACGGGCATGGGCTACGTCTCCGATGCCGCCCTCACCAAGGCCACCACGGCCGCGGGCGGGCTCGGCATCATCGCCGGCGGCATGCTGAGCTACGACGAGCTCAAGGCCGCCATCGAGGACGTGCAGGCGCACACCGACAACCCCTTCGGCGTGAACATGCGCGCCGACCAGCCCGACATCGACAGGCGCATCGACCTGTGCATCGCGGCCGGCGTCAAGGTGGCCTCGTTCGCGCTGGCCCCGAAGCAGCCGCTGATCGAGAAGCTCAAGAACGCCGGGCTGGCCGTGGTGCCGTCGATCGGTGCCCGCCGGCACGCCGAGAAGGTGGCGGCCTGGGGCGTCGACGCGGTGATCGTGCAGGGCGGCGAGGGCGGCGGCCACACCGGCGCCGTGCCGACGAGCCTGCTGCTGCCGCAGGTGGTGGACGCGGTGGACATCCCCGTCATCGCCGCCGGCGGCTACTTCGACGGGCGCGGGCTCGTCTCGGCCCTGGCCTACGGCGCCGAGGGAATCGCCATGGGCACGCGCTTCCTGCTCACCAGCGACTCGCCCGTGGCCGACGCCGTCAAGCAGGTGTACCTGGCCACGTCGGTGAACGACACGGTGGTGACGCGCGAGATCGACGGTGTGCCGCAGCGCGTGCTCAACGCGGGCACCATCGGCGAGCTGGAGAAGACGACTGGACCGCGCCGCATCGCCCGCGCGGTGCGCAACGCCGTCGCCTTCCGCAAGGTCTCCGGCACCCCGTGGAACGAGATGGTGCGCGAGGGCCTGGCAATGAAGAAGAGCGGCGAGCTCGACTGGAGTCAGGTGATCATGGCCGCCAACGCGCCCATGCTCTACCGCTCGGCGCTCGTCGACGGCAACCCCGAGCTGGGCGTCATGGCCACCGGCCAGGTGGTCGGCCTCATCGACGACATCCCCACCTGCGCGGAGCTCATCGACCGCATCGTCGCCGAGGCCACCGCCACGCTGCACCGGCTCGGCGCCTGACCGGCCGCATCACCGACAACGAGAGGACATCACCATGAAGCATCTCGAAGACAAGGTCGTCGTCGTCACCGGCGCGGGCCGGGGCCTGGGACGCGAGTACGCGCGCCTCGCCGCCGCCGAGGGCGCGCACGTGATCGTCGACGACACCGGCGCCGCCGCCGACGGCACGGGATCGGACCCGGCCGTCGCGCAGGCCGTGGCCGACGAGATCACTGCGGATGGCGGCAGCGCCGTCGCGAGCGGGGCCGACGCCGCCACCGTCGCCGGCGCCCAGGAGCTGCTGGATCTGGCGCTCGAGCGCTTCGGACGCGTCGACGGGCTGGTCAACAACGCCGGCGTGCTGCGCGACCGGATGTTCGTCAACATGAGCGAGGAGGAGTGGGATTCGGTGATCCGCGGCCAGCTGCGCGCCGCCTTCGCCCCGTGCCGCGTGTTCGGCGCGCACTGGCGCGAGCGCTCCAAGGCGGGCGACGCCGTGGCGGCCTCGATCGTCAACGTCTCGTCCACCTCGGGCCTCAACGGCGCGGTGGGGCAGAGCAACTACGGCGCGGCCAAGGCCGGCATCGCGTCGCTGACGATCATCCTGGCGCAGGAGATCGGCCGCTACGGGGTGCGCGTCAACGCCATCACCCCCGTGGCCCGCACCCGGATGACCGAGGACGTGCCCGGCATCAAGGACATGGTGGCCGCGCCCGCCGATCCGGGCGCGTTCGACACCTATCACCCGGGCAACGTCGCGCCGATCGTCGCGCACCTGCTCACCGACGCCTGCGAGGTCACCGGCCAGGTCTTCTACGCCAAGGGCGGCGAAATCCGGCAGTTCCTGCCGTGGCACTACGGCGAGACGATCGTCAAGGACGGGCGCTGGACGCTCGGCGAGCTCGAGGTGGAGATGAAGCGGCTCGGCGCCGACGCGGCGGGATCGGGGGCCACCCATGGCTGACGCATCCTCCGTGGGCACCGAGGGCGCCCCGTTCCGGCTCGACGTCGAGCGCGGCAAGATCCGCGAATTCGCGCGCGCCACCGGCACCGCCGACCTGGCGGGCATCGACGCGCAGGACGCGCCGGTGAGCCAGCCGACGTTCCTCACCACCGCGCTGCACTGGCAGACCGGCGACGCCAACCCGTGGCCGGCGGTGCGGCTCGACCAGAAGCGGGGCCTGCACGCCGAGCAGGAGTTCACCTTCTTCGGCGAGCCGCCGCGCGCCGGCACCCGCCTCGAGGGGCGCTCGCGCATCACCGACGTCTACAGCAAGCAGGGCCGGCGCGGCGGCGAGATGACGTTCGCCGTCATGGTCACCGACTACTACGACGAGGCCGGCCGGCTGGTGGCGCAGGCGAAGCTCACCGGCGTCGAGACCGCGCGGCCCCCGAAGGAGGACGAGGCATGAGCGAGCAGCAGACGAGCACATCGGGCACCCTCACCCCGCCCGCGCCGTGGACCGTCGGGCCCGTGACCCGCACCGACTTCGTGCGCTACCAGGGCGCCTCGGGCGACATGAACCCCATCCACCACGACGAGGAGTTCGCGCGGGCGTCGGGCTTCGACACCCCGTTCGCGGTGGGCATGTACCAGGCGGGGCTGCTGGGCACCTACGCCACCGGCTGGCTGGGCGCCGAGAACGTGCGCTCGTTCCGGGTGCGGTTCCTCGAGCAGGTGTGGCCGGGCGACACGCTCACCTGCAGCGGCACGGTGGTGCGCGAGTACACGGGCGAGGACGGGGCGCCGCGGGCCGACCTCGAGCTCGAGTGCCTGCGGCAGTCCGGCGGTGTGGCCGTGCGGGCCTGGGCCACGTTCGTGCTGCCGGGCGGCGCGGGGGGCGGTGCCCGGTGAAGGCGCAGCAGATCCGCGAGCTCGGCGGGCCCGAGGTGCTGCGGCTCACCGAGCTGCCCGACCTCGCGCCCGGGCCCGGCCAGGTGGTGATCGACGTGCGTGCAGCGGGCGTCAACTTCCCCGACGGCCTGCTCGCCGCGGGGCAGTACCAGAGCAAGCCCGACCTGCCGTTCGTCCCCGGCTCCGAGGTGGCGGGCGCGGTGCTCGCCGTGGGCGAGGGCGTGGACGGGGTCGAGGCCGGTGACCGCGTCATGGCGTTCTGCGGCCTCGGCGGCTACGCCGAGCAGGTGGTGGCGGACGCGTGGCGCGTCTTCGCGATCCCCGACGCGATGCCGTACCCCGATGCGGCCGGCTTCTGCGTCACCTACGGCACCTCGTACCACGGGCTGGTCGACAAGGCCGGGCTCGCGGAGGGCGAGCGGCTGCTGGTGCTCGGCGCCGCGGGCGGGGTGGGCCTCACCGCCGTGGAGATCGGCCGGGCGCTGGGGGCCGAGGTCATCGCCGCCGCGTCGACGCCGGAGAAGCTGGAGACCTGCCGCTCGCGCGGAGCGACGGCGCTGATCGACTATCGGGCCGGCGACCTGCGGGAGGGGCTCGCCGCGGCCGGCGGCAAGGTCGACGTGGTCTACGACCCGGTGGGCGGCGAGGCGGCGCAGACGGCGATCCGGTCGCTGAACTGGGGCGGGCGCTACGTCACCATCGGCTACGCCTCCGGCGACATCCCCAAGGTGGGCATGAACCGGCTGCTCATCGTGGAGGGCTCGCTGCACGGGGTGCTGTGGGGCGAGTGGGCCAAGCGCAACCCCGAGCGCAACGCGGCCAACATGCGCCGGCTGCTCGGCTGGTACGGCGAGGGGCTGCTCGTGCCGCACATCGACCGCACCGTCCCGTTCGCCGACGCCTCCGCCGCGCTCGAGGTGGTCATGTCGCGGCGCGCCGTCGGCAAGGTCATCCTCACCCGCGACTGAGGCTTCCCACCCCCACCGAAAGGACCGTCCCGAATGGACCTGTCTCCCAGCCCCGAGGCGCAGGAGGTCATCGCGCGCCTCGAGGTGTTCATGGACGAGCACGTGTACCCGGCCGAGCCCGTGTACGCGGCGCAGCGCGAGGAGAACGGGCCGCGCAGCCACGCGCTGCCCGAGGTGGTCGAAAAGCTGAAGGCCGAGGCCCGCCGGCAGGGGCTGTGGAACCTCTTCCTGCCCGCGCTCTCGGGGCTGAGCCACCTCGACTACGCGCACATCGCCGAGGTCACCGGCCGCTCGCCGTACATCGCCCCGGAGGCGCTCAACTGCTCGGCGCCCTCCACCGGGAACATGGAGATCCTGCACATGTTCGGCACCGAGGAGCAGAAGGAGCGCTGGCTCGCGCCGCTCATGGACGGCACCATCCGCTCCGGGTTCTCGATGACGGAGCCGGCGGTGGCGTCGTCGGACGCGCGCAACATCTCCACCTCCATCGTCCGCGACGGCGACGAGTACGTGATCAACGGGCGCAAGTGGTGGACGACGGGCGCCGGCGACCCGCGCTGCGAGATCCTCGTGGTGATGGGCAAGACCGACCCCGACGCGGCCCCGCACCGGCAGCAGTCGATGGTGCTGGTGCCGGTGGACACGCCCGGGGTGACCATCGTGCGGTCGCTGCCCATCTTCGGCTACTACGACCAGCAGGGGCACTGCGAGATCGTGTACGACGACGTGCGCGTGCCCGTGTCGAACATGCTCGCCGGCGAGGGCGAGGGCTTCGCGATCGCGCAGGCGCGGCTGGGCCCGGGCCGCATCCACCACGCCATGCGCTGCATCGGCATGGCCGAGCGTGCGCTGGAGATGATGGTGCGCCGCGCCATGTCGCGCGAGACCTTCGGCACCCGGCTGTCCGACCAGGGCGTGGTGCGCACGTGGATCGCCGAGTCGCGCATGGAGATCGAGCAGGCGCGGCTGCTGGTGCTCAAGACGGCGTGGCTCATCGACCAGGTGGGGGCCAAGGGGGCCGCCATCGAGGTGGCCGCGGTGAAGGTGGTGGGCCCGCGGGTGGCCCGTTCGGTGCTCGACCGTGCCATCCAGGTGCACGGCGGCGGGGGGGTCACCGACGACTTCCCGCTGGCGCGCATGTGGGCGACGGGCCGGATTCTCGGCATCGCCGACGGGCCCGACGAGGTGCACATCCGCAGCGTCGCGCGGCAGGAGCTGCGCAAGTACCGGTAGATGCCCGCCCGCGGCGTGGGAACGGGGCTTCATCCGCCCGCTGCCGCGGCGGAATCTCGGGGATGAGCGGTAAAGCGGAAGTGCCGCCGAGAAGACGAATCGAGTACGCATGACTGCAACGACGACGGAATCGGGCTCCCCGGCCGTGAGTAAGCCCAAGGTGCTCACCCCGGCGAAGCTGGGCCCGATCACCCTGCGCAACAGGATCATCAAGGCCGCGACCTTCGAGGGCCGCACGCCGCAGGCCCTCGTCACCGACGAGCTCATCGCCTTCCACGAGGAGGTGGCGGCCGGCGGCGTGGGCATGACCACCGTCGCCTACTGCGCGGTGGCCCCCGAGGGGCGCACCCAGGGCGGGCAGCTGTGGATGCGGCCCGAGGCGGTGCCGGGGCTGCGCCGGCTCACCGACGCGGTGCACGCGCAGGGGGCGGCCGCGCAGGCGCAGATCGGGCACGCGGGCGTCGTCGCCAACCCGGCGAGCACCGGCCGCCCCGCGCTGGGGCCCAGCCGGCGGTTCAATCCGATGAGCTTCCGCTTCACCCGGGCCGCCACCGCCGCCGACATCGCCCGCATCGCCGCGGCGCACGGCGACGCCGCCGTCCTCGCCGAGGAGTCGGGCTTCGACGCGGTGGAGGTGCACCTGGGCCACAACTACTTCGCCAGCTCGTTCCTGAGCCCCGCGCTCAACAGGCGCACCGACGGGTTCGGCGGCTCCCTGCAGAACCGGGCGCGCGTGGCGCTCGACGCGCTGCGTGCCGTGCGCGAGCGGGTGGGCGACCGCATCGCCGTCACCACCAAGCTCAGCATGGACGACGGGATGCCCGGCGGGCTGTGGACCGACGAGGCGATGGTGCTGGCCGAGTGGATCGACCGCGAGGGACTGGTCGACGCCATGGAGCTCACGGTGGGGAGTTCGGCGCTCAACCCGATGTATCTGTTCCGCGGCGACGCGCCGGTGCGCGAGATGGCCGACCTCATGCCGCCGGTGCGCAAGCTGGGCATCCGCGTGTTCGGCAGGTTCAAGATCAAGTCGTACCCGTACCGGCCGCTGTTCCTGCTGGAGCAGGCGGAGCAGATCCGTGCGGTCGTGAAGAACACGCAGCTCACGCTCCTGGGCGGCATCACCGACCTGGACGGCATGACCACGGCGATGGACCGGGGGTTCGACTTCGTGGCGATGGCCCGCGCGCTGCTGCGCGAACCCGACCTCATCGCGCGGATCGAGGCCGACCACGCCGCGCGCTCGCTGTGCATCCACTGCAACAAGTGCATGCCCACGAACTTCTTCAACACCCGCTGCGTGCTGCGGCCCGAGACGGTGGGGCTGCTGCCGTTTCCGGCGTGACGGGCGCGCGCGGCCCTGCCCTGCCCCCGCCCCGCACCCTGCCCGGATGAGCCAAGGGTTAACCCAACGCAGAAACAGGTGCCCCGGATGAGCCAAGGGTTAACCCAACGCCGTGACGGGTGCCCCGGATCTGCCAAGGGTTAACCCAACGCAGAAACAGGTGCCCCGGATGAGCCAAGGGTTAACCCAACGCCGTGACGGGTGCCCCGGATCTGCCAAGGGTTAACCCAACGCAGCGGGGGAGGGCGGGGCGGGGGATCGAACACGACGACATAGAGACGAGGACCCAGACGATGACGCTCACACCGACCGGGCGGGCCGGCACCGTGCTGGAGCGCGGCAGGTGCGCCGATCCGGCCGCGCTGGCCCACCGCGCCGACTGGCTGCGGCTGCGGGTGATCGAGATGATCGACAAGGCCGGGCTCGGCCACTACTCGAGCACGTTCTCCTGCGCCGAGGTCCTGGCCACCCTGTACTACCACGCGCTGCGCCTCGACCCCGCGCGCCCGGACTGGCCCGACCGCGACCGCTTCCTGCTGGGCAAGGGGCACGCGGCCGTGGGGTTGTGGCCGATCCTCGCGGACCTGGGGTACCTGCCCGCCGACGCGCTCGACAAGTTCGGCTACCTGGGCAGCCGGGTGGGCGATCACCCGGACATGCGCACCGCACCGGGCGTCGACTTCAGCTCCGGTTCGCTCGGCCACAACCTGTCGGTGGGCCTGGGCATGGCCTACGCGGCGCGGCTGCACGGCTCGGACCACAGGACGTTCGTGCTCACCGGCGACGGCGAACTGCACGAGGGGCAGGTGTGGGAGGCGGCCGCCGCGGCGTCGCACTACCGGCTGGGCAACCTCGTCGCGATCGTCGACGCCAACGGCTTCATCGGCAGCGGACCCACCGATCGGCTGCTGAGCATCGAGCCGCTGGCGCAGCGCTTCGGCGCGTTCGGATGGCGGGTGGTCGAGCTCGACGGCAACGACACGGCGGCGCTCGTCGCGGCCCTCGACGCGCTGCCCGGCCCCGCATCGGACGAGCCGGTCTGCCTCATCGCCCGCACCGTGAAGGGCAAGGGGGTGCGCCTGATGGAGGAGGCGCCGCGGGCCTGGCACGTCGGCCATCTCGACCCGCAGCAGCGCGCGCAGGCGGTCGCCGAGATCACCGCGCGCATGGATTCGATCGCCGGGCGCGGCCCGGCCGGCACCGAGGAGGAGCGATGACCACGGCGGCCGGGACACAGGCAGCGACGCGGACGGGCCCCGACCGTTCGGCGGCGATGGAGGACGTCTTCTCCGACGAGGGGCAGGCGACGTCGCTCAACCTGCTCGGTCACGCGATGGCCGAGCTCGCCGACCGGCACGACGACGTCGTGGTGCTCAGCGCCGACATGGGCTCGGCGCTCACCGAGCTGCGCGCGCGGCACCCCGAGCGCTACATCGAGCTGGGCATCGCCGAGACCAACACCATCTCTGTGGCCGCGGGCATGGCGGCCTCGGGGCTGCGGCCGTACGTGCTGGCCTTCGCGCCGTTCGGGATGATCAAGTGCGCCGAGCAGATCCGCACGGATCTGTCGGCCACGATGATGCCGGTGACGCTGGTGACGCGGCTGTCGGGCCTGGCCATGGGCTACTTCGGCACCAGCCACCACGCCGTGGAGGACCTGGCCATCGCGCGGCCCATCACCAACCTCACGGTCATGACGCCCGCCGACAACAACGCCGCGCTCGGGCTGCTGGAGGCGAGCCACTCCACGGCCGGCCCCACGCTGCTGCGGGTGAGCGAGGGCGCCCGGCAGGTGTACGACGAGGTTCCCGATCTCCGGCGCGGGCGGTTCGTGCGGGTGCGCGAGGGGAGCGACCTGACGATCATCGCCACCGGCGTCGGCACGGGCTGCGCCGTCGCGGCCGCCGCGGAGCTGGCCGGCCGGGGGATCGAGGCGGCCGTGCTCGACGCTGCGTACATCAAGCCGTTCGACGAGGACGCGGTGCTGGCGGCCGCGCGGGCCACCGGCGCGATCCTCACCGTCGAGGAGCACAACATCGTCGGCGGCCTCGGATCGGCGGTCGCCGAGGTGCTGGGCCGGCACGCGGCCGAGCTGACGGCGGCCCGCGGGGGAGCCCCGGTGCGGGTGGCCTCGGTGGCGCTCCCCGACGACGACCTCGAGGTGGGCGTGCCCGCCGAGCTGCTGGAGCACTACGGGATCACGCCGGCGGGGGTCGCCTCCGCCGCGGCGGGTCTGCTCGGCGCGGCGCGGTGATGATCGCCCGCACATCCACGGGGGTGCCGCCGGCCTCGGCGCCCGCCCCCGATCACATCGGCCCGCGGTGACACCGCCGCGGCGTACCAGGAGGACAGGACCATGGCAGGAATTCTGCAGGGCAAGATCGCTCTGATCACGGGCGCGGGCAACGGGATCGGGCGGGCGAGCGCCCTCCGGTTCGCGGGCGAGGGCGCGCACGTGGTGGCCACCGACATCGACGGGGCCGCCGCGGCGGCCACCCGCGACGCGATCGTCGACGCCGGCGGCGCGGCCGACTCCGCCGAGGTGGACGTGACCCGCGCGCAGGACGTGCGCGAGGCGGTGGAGCGCGTGGCCGCCGAGCGCGGCCGGCTGGACATCCTCTTCAACAACGCCGGCGGGCAGCAGCCGCGCCCGACGCAGGAGATCGGGCCGGACGAGTTCGACGCGATCGTGCAGCTCAACCTGGGCTCGATGTACTACGGCATCCACGCCGCGCTGCCGATCATGCTCGCGCAGGGCGGGGGCGCCATCGTCTCCACCACGTCGGGCGCCGGCCTGGGCGCGGTGCCGGGGCTCACGGCCTACGGGGCGGCGAAGGCGGGCATGATCAGCCTGACCCGCAGCATCGCCGTGGAGTTCGGGGCGGCGGGCATCCGGGCCAACGTGATCTCGCCGGGGGCCATGGACACCGCGGGGCTCAACCGGTGGCTGGCGACCCTGCCCGGCGGCAAGGAGCGCTATGCGGGCCAGGTGCCCTCGGGCCGGCTGGGGCTGGCCGAGGAGATCGCCTCGGTGGCGGCGTTCCTGGCGTCCGACGACGCGTCGTACGTCAACGGCGCCATGGTCCCCGTCGACGGCGGCACGTCGGCGAAGCTCGCGATCCCGCAGACGTGACCGGGAGGTCCCGGCAGATGCGGGCGAACGTCCAGCTCAGCGACCCATACTGCGCATCTCGACGGAGGTAGCAAATGTTTGATACGCTACGTGACATGGCTCACGATGCGGTCTCCGGGGTGCAGGCGGTGCCCGCTGCCCCTGTGCCGGGTGCTGCTGTGCAGGGCGCCGCCGTACCCGGCATCGACGCCGCCGGGGTGACGGCCTGGTTCGCCTCGGCCGTGCCGCAGGCGCAGGCGCCGCTGCGGTTCGCGCAGATCGCCGGCGGTCGCTCCAACCTCACCTACTCCGTGGACGACGCGGCCGGCCGCCGCTGGGTGCTGCGCCGGCCTCCGCTCGGCGCCGTGGCGGGCAATGCGCACGACGTGATCCGGGAAGCCGGCGTGCTGCAGCGCGCCGCCACCACCGGCGTCCCGGTGCCGGCGGTGGCCGGGGTGTGCGCGGAGCCGGAGGTCACCGGCGCCCCGTTCTTCGTCATGGAGCACGTGGAGGGCGCCATCCTGCGCCGCCCGGAGGACTTCGCCCGCTTCCCGCGCCCCGAGCAGCGCGCCCGCATCGCAGAGTCGCTGGTGCGCGAGCTCGCTCGGCTGCACCGGGCCGACCTGGCCGCCGCCGGCTGGGGCGCGCGCGCCTCCCAGCGCGGCTTCTTGGAGCGGCAGCTGCAGCGCTGGTCGGCCAACTGGGAGGCCGGGCGCATCCGCGAGCTGGACGACATCGCCCGCACCCTCGAGCTGCTACGGGCCGCCGTGCCGCCCCAGCAGCGCGCCGCCATCGTGCACGGCGACTTTCGCCTCGACAACTGCCTTCTCGACCCGTCCGGCACCGTCGTGGGCGTGCTCGACTGGGAGCTCGCCACGGTGGGCGATCCGCTGGCCGACCTCGGCCAGTTCCTCGTCTACTGGGCGCAGCCGGGCGACGAGATCACCGCGCTGGACCGGCCGCCCACGCTCGTCGACGGGCTGCCCACGCGCGCCGAGCTCACCGGCCTCTACCGCGAGGAGATGCGCGGCGTGCTGGAGGTGGACCCGCGCGCCATCGACTACTGCGTGGCGTTCGGCTGGTGGAAGACGGCCTGCATCGTCGAGAACGTCTACACGCGCATGGCGGGCGGGGCGATGGGCCGCTCCGACCGCACCCCCGGCTCGTTCGCCGCACAGGCCGAACGGCTGGCCGCCCGGGCGTACTCCCACGCCCGGGCCCTGTCCTGACACCGCACGCACCGACCGACCCGAGGAAGGGGACGGACATGACCGACGACACCGCGAGGCGCACCGACCCGGTGATCGACACCCACCGTTACGGCCCGTGGGCGGTGATCGCCGGCGGCTCCGAGGGCGTGGGCCCCGAATATGCGCGCCTGCTGGCGGGCGCCGGTGTGAACGTGGTGCTCATCGCGCGCAAGCCGGGCCCGCTCGAGGAGACGGCCGAGGCGGTGCGCGCGCTGGGCGTCGAGGTGCGCACGCTCGCGCTCGACCTGCTCGCCGACGACGCCGTCGACCGCATCCGTGCCGTCACCGACCCGCTCGACGTGGGCCTGCTGGTGTTCAACGCGGGCGCCGGGGCCTACGCGTCGCCGTTCCTCGAGGCCGACCTGGACGCCGTGCGCCGCACCATCGACCTCAACGTGTTCTCCCAGCTGCGGCTGGTGCAGCACTTCGGCGGGCGCCTCGCCGCGCGCGGGCGCGGGGGCATCCTGCTGATGGGCTCGATGTCCGGCTACATGGGCACCTCGCACATCAGCTTCTACGCGGCGGCCAAGGCGTTCGGCCGGGTGTTCGCCGAGGGGCTGTGGCTGGAGCTCGCGCCGCAGGGCGTGGACGTGCTCGAGCTGGTGCCGGGAGGCATCCGCACCCCCGCGCTGGGCCGGCTCGGCTTCGACCTGGACAACCCGCCGTTCCCCGTCGCGGAGCCGGCCGACGTGGCCCGCGAGGGCCTGGCGCACCTGGCGGACGGGCCGGTGTGGGTCACCGAAAGCAACCGCGCCGAGGCCGAGCGGCAGAGCGGGATGGCCCGCGCCGAGCTGCTCACCGCCGCGCGGGGGTAGCCGCGGCCGCACGGGGCGCGGGCCGGCCGCGGGGGGCCGGCGCACCGGGGGGCGTCGCGGCGGACGTTCCGCCGCAGCACCACATCACGGAGGAAGACGATGACGGTCACCCTTGCAGACCCCGCCGGCGCGGACGAGCAGGCGGCGGCGATGGGCTGCGCGCCCGGCGCCGAGCCGCCGTCGACGATGCTCGACCGGATCGCGCTGATCCTCGAGTCGTTCGACGGACACCCGCAGCAGTCGCTCGCCGCCGTCACCCGGCGCACCGGCCTGCCCCGCTCCACCACCCACCGCATGCTCGAGCACCTGGTGCACATGCGCTGGGTGCGGCGTGACGGCCGCGACTACGAGCTGGGCACCCGGCTGATCGAGCTGGGCTCGCTCGCCGCCGACCAAAGCCGCCTGCACGCGGTGGCGGTGCCGGTGCTGCGCGAGCTGCACCGGGTCACCGGCCTGGCCGTGTACCTGGGCGTCCTCGACGGCGGCGAGGTGCTGTACACCCAGCGCTTCGGGGTTCCCGGCGGGCGGGTGGTGGTCAAGCGCGTGGGATCGCGGATGGAGGTGCCCCGGTCGCCGATCGGCCGCGCGATCCTCGCCTCCTCCGGCGCCCCGGCCCCGGCGGGACTGTCCCGCGCGGAGCTGGCGGGGGTGCGCGACCACGGCGTGGCCTACGTCGACTCCGGGCTGGGCCGCGGGATCGGCGCCGCGATCGGCGGCCACGACGGTCCGGTGGCGGGGCTGTCCATCTGCGGCAGGGCGGACGCGCTGCGGCTGGACCACGCGGCGGCCACACCGGTGCGGATGGCGGCGGCCGCGATCACCCGTGCCCTCGCGGACGGCGGCGTCCACGTGGCGCCGGTGCTGGCCCGCCGGCACCCGCTGCGGGCGATGCCCACGGCGCGGCCGCACGCGGCGCCGCCGCCGGTGCGCGCCCGGGCGTGATGCGGCCGGGAGCCGCGGCGGTACGGAACAGAGGCGCCCGCCACGGGACGTTGCGCTGCACCGGCCGCGCCGGTGCGGGGTTTGATAGCGTCGGCGCCGACGAACACTCGCGGGGGGTGCGCGGTGCCTCCGGCCGGATCATGAACGGCATACACAATGGAATGGTCTGATCGACACGCCCTGATCTTCGGCAAGGCGGCCGAGTTGTTCGCGGCCAAGGGCATCGCGGGCACCTCGGTGCGTGATATCGCGGACGCCGTGGGCATCCTTTCGGGTTCCATCTATCACTATTTCGATTCCAAGGATGCGATCGCCGACGCCATCATCACCCGCTATCTGGACGATCTCGAAACGCGCTACACCGGCGTGCTGGACCTGCCGGCCGGCGAACGGCTGCACGCGCTGGTGCAGCAGTCGTTGCTCGCGTCGGAGGCGAACCCGCACGCGTCCGAGATCTACCAGAACAACGCCGCCTACCTGAAGAACCTGCCCGGATACCCCAAGATCCGGCACGCGGCGCGGCTCAGCCGGCAGGTGTGGATGGAGATCATCACCGACGGCATCGCCGCCGGCCGTTTCCGCGACGACCTGCCCGCCGAGACGGTCTACGGGCTGATGCGTGACGCGGTGTGGCTCTCGCAGCGGTGGTTCACGCCCTCGCGCGGATACGACCGCAAGGATTTCGGCGACGATCTGGTCTCCGTTTTCGTCGACGGAATCGGCGCGCGCACCCTGGTGTGATCGTGCCGCCGCGCGCGCACACAATTGCGCCGAAATCCGCCGCAACAATGCCCTCCCATATGATGGAACAGCCCGTTATCGCAATTTTTCCGCGCCGATAGCTTGTGTGCACATCGGCCCGGCGGCGGTCCGCCGTCGGTAACGGGAAGGCACGGTGCCATGGTGGTTTTCAGGCAGGGATCACGGCGATTCCGCACCAGGATGCGGACGGCGCTCACGGCGGCGGGGCTGGCGGGGGCGATGGTCCTCGCGGGATGCGCCTCGGACTCGGCGGGCGGCGGATCGGCGACGGGCGACGCGGCGACGGTGGGCTTCGTCGGCGCCGCGGTGGACGAGGGCACGCCCGTCGACGGCGGCACGCTGACGTTCGGGTCGTACATCTTCCCCACCTCGCTCGACCCCACGGTCACGCGCACGGCGGGATCGGTCGGGGCGAGCGAGATGATGGCCGTCTACGACGTGCTGGTGCGTACGGATGCGAAGTCGGGCGACTTCGTCCCGCAGCTGGCGAAGGGCCTCGAGCACAACGCCGACTACACGCAGTTCACGGTGACCCTGCGCGACGGCGTCACCTTCAGCGACGGGACCCCGGTGGATTCGGCGGCCGTCAAGTGGAGCATGCAGCGCTATATCGATTCGAACTTCGACCTCGCGGGCACCTTCACGTCCGTGCTCGGGGGCATCGAGACACCGGATGCGCACACCGTGGTCATCAACCTGACCAGGCCGTGGGCCCGGTTCCCCGTGCTGCTGGCGATGGGGCCGGGGATCATCGTCGCGCCGAGCTCGATGAACGGCGGCATCTTCCACCCCATCGGGGCCGGCCCGTTCACGGTGGCGCAGTTCAGCCCCAACGAGAAGCTGGTGCTGACCCCGCGCGCCGACTACTTCGGCGGCACACCGCACCTGGGCAAGCTGGTGTTCATGCCCACCTCGGGCGCGCAGTCGCAGATCGAGTCGGTCGAGGCGGGCCAGTTCGACATGACCTACATGCTGCAGGACGACAAGGCCATCAAGAAGGCCGCCGACGACGGGTACTCGGGATACCGCGATGAGCAGGGGCTGGGCCACGTGCTGATCCTCAACCTGCGCGACGGCTACCCGGGCAAGGATCTGCGGGTGCGGCAGGCGGTGGCCTACGGCATCGACCGCGACATGTTCAATCAGCGGACGCTGCAGGGCCTGGGCACGGTCTCGGGCGACCTGGTGCCGCCCGGCTCGAAGTGGGACCCGGGCGTGCACGCGCTGCCGCACGATCCCGCCAAGGCGAAGGAGCTGCTCGACGCCGCCAAGGCCGACGGCTACGACGGCACGCTCAAGCTGCTCACCCCCACGACCCAGTTCGCCATGGACGCGGCCCTGGCGGTGCAGGCGTCGCTGGGCGCGATCGGGTTCGACGTGCAGCTGGACACGGTGGCGACCTCGGGCGACGCCTCCCAGAAGGTGTTCGCCGACCACGATTTCCAGATGTTCCGCACGGCGTTCGCCGCGATCGACGAGGCCCCGAGCATCCGGCTCGCGGGCAGCATGGGGAGCAGCTCCTCGAACAACCCGGAGGCCTACTCCGACCCGCAGATGGATCAGCTGCTGGTGGGGCTGCAGGCCGCGTCCACCGACGGCGAGGTGAACGAGGCCCTCGGCAAGATCCAGCAGCGCGCCAACGAGACGGTGCCGTACGTGGTGCTGGGGCCGATGTCGGTGATGTCGGTGTGGAACTCGAAGGTGCACGGGATCGAGCGCAACGTCGACAACATCTGGCTGTTCGACAAGGCCTGGGTGGGCTGACGGGCCCGGACCACGCGCACGGAGGCGCCGCGCGGGCCGGGGCTTCCACGGGGACCGCCCAGTGGAAACGCCTGGCCTGCGCGGCACCGCTTCGCCCTAGCATCGGTGAGCATGATCACAGCGACCGCGGACGAGCGGGACATCCACCGGGCCATCGTGGGGTTCGCCCGCGCCATGGACGCGCGCGACTGGGCGGCGATCGAGGACATCGCCGTGCCGGACGCCACCGCCGATCTGGGGCAGGGGCTCGCACAGGGGCGCGACGCGATGATCGCCGTGATGCGCCGGTTCCTCGACGACTGCGGCCCCACCCAGCACATGGTGTCGAACGTGCTCATCGACGTGGACGAGTCGGGCGAGACGGCCGAGAGCCGGGCGTACGTCTCCGACATGCACCTGGGCACCGGGGCGCTGCGCGGCGAGTCCTTCCGCACCCTGGGCGACTATCACGACCGGTGGGCCAAGATCGACGGCCGCTGGTGGATGACGCACCGCACCAAGACGGCGAGCGGCACGCTGGGAAACCTCGCCGTGCTGGGCGACCTGCCCGACGGGGCGGAAACGCCTTCTGCCGGGGCCGGCCCGGTCGGCGTCCCCTCGTCGGTCGCCATCACCAACCTGCTCCACACCTACGCCGAGCACATGGACGCCGGCCGGCTCGAGGATGCCGCCGCGCTGTTCCGGCATGCGCGCGTGCGGGCGGGCGGGCGCGCGCTGGGCGAGCCGGAGCTGCTGGCGCTGTGGCGGTCGAGCGTGAAGCTGCACGAGGACGGCACCCCGCGCACCAAGCACGTCATCACCAACCCGATCCTCGACATCGACGAGGACGCCGGCCGGGCCACATGCCGCTCGTACTACACGGTGCTGCAGTGCACCGACACGGTGCCGCTGCAGATCATCGCCGCCGGGCGCTACCACGATGAGTTCGAGCGGGCCGGCGGCGCAGAGTCCGGCGGCGCCTGGCGCTTCACCGCGCGCGACTACTCGCTGATGGACTTCGCCGGGAACCTCGGCGACCACCTGCTGATGGAGGTCCGGCCCCCGCGGGG
>CAZDSL010000003.1:32265-41768 GCA_964507655.1 uncultured Mycobacteriaceae bacterium
GCCCGGCGTGAGCGCGCCGGCGAGCAGCCGGGAGCGGCGCCCGGCCAGCCGCTCGAACGACTCGGGGTGCGTGACGATCCAGAAGGCGCCCGCGTCCACGCCGTCGAAGAACAGCCGCGCGGCCTCGTCGGGCGCCATGCCTTTCTCGCGCAGCTCGGTGCGCCAGTGGTCGGCGGCGGTGCCGGCGTGCGGGCTGTCTGCGACGTCCTCGAAGATCCGCGTGCGCACGTGCGCGGGCACGAACGCCGACACGCCCACCTGCGGGAAGGCCTGCGCGCATTCCAGGTGCAGCGTCTCGGCGAGCTGCTGGGCGGCGTGCTTCGACGTGCCGTACGCGCCCATGCCGGGGGTGGTGCCGATGCCGCCCACCGACGTGGTGACCACCACGCGCGACGGCCGCGGGTCGGCGCCCATGCGCGGCACGAACGAGCGCACGCAGTGAAAGGCGCCGTCGATGTTCACGCTCATCACCCGCCGCCACTCGTCGGCGGGGAGCGTCCACAGCTCGCCCAGCGCCTCGATGCCGGCGTTGGCGGCGAGCAGTCCGACGGCGCCGAAGCGCCCGTAGGCTGCGTCGGCCAGGGCGTCCACCGAGGCGGCGTCGGCGACGTCGGTGGGCACGGCGACGGCGCGGTGCCCGGCCGCGGTGAGCTCGTCGGCGACGCGCGCGATCCGGTCGGCCGCCACGTCCGCGAGCACCACCGGCATGCCACGCCGGGCGGCGCGCCGGGCGATGGCCTCGCCGATCCCGCTGCCCGCGCCGGTGACCACCGCGGCGCCCGTCCTCTGGTCCGCCATGTCCTCGTCCCTCCGTCTGCGGGGCCGTGCCCGGCCCGTGCCGATCGTCTCGCCCGCCGACGCTAAGCGCGCCCCCGCGCCGCCGGGGCGGGTCCTCCCGTACCACGGGAGACCGTGATTACAACGCCCTGCCGCGCTGGTTGGCTGGCGCCGCAACCGAGGAAGGGACACCGCATGACCAGACTGGCGGGCAGGGTCGCGCTGATCACGGGCGCGGGCGCCGGCATCGGGGCCGCGGCCGCGGAGGTGCTGGCCGAGCAGGGGGCCGACGTGATCGCGCTCGACCGCGACGCCGCGGCGGCCGAACGGACGGCCGGGCGGGTGCGTGCTTTCGGCAGGCGGGCGGCGGCGGCCGGCGCAGACGTGCGCGACGGCGCAGCCCTGCGGGCGGCGGTGGACGCGGCCGTGGCGGAGCTGGGGCGGCTCGACATCGTCGTCACCTGCGCCGGGGTGTGCGAGAACACGGGGCCGGCCTGGGAGATCGACGAGGACGCCTGGGAGCGCTCGCTCGACGTGAACCTCACCGGCACGTGGCACGCGGTCGCGGCGGCGGCGCCGGCCCTGCATGCGGCGGGCGGCGGGTCGATCGTGCTGGTCGCCTCCTCGGCCGGCGTGAAGGCGGTGCCCGGGGCGGCGCAGTACAGCGCGGCCAAGCACGGGGTGGTGGGCATGATGCGCACGCTCGCCAACGAGCTCGGGGCGCAGTCGATCCGCGTCAACGCGGTGCTGCCCGGGCCGGTGAACACGGCGATGACCAACAACCCGGCGACGTTCGCGCGGCTGCGGCCCGACCTGGACGAGCCCGGCGAGGCCGACGTGGCGCCGGTGCTGGCGGCGCGGAACCTGCTGCCGATGGCGTGGGCCGAGCCCGCCGACATCGCCAACGCGGTGGCGTTCCTCGCCTCCGACGACGCCCGGTGCGTCACCGGCCAGCAGCTGGTGGTCGACGCGGGCCTGACGCAGAAGGTGGCGTGATGGGAACGCGGGTGGCCGGCAAGGTCGCGCTGGTGACGGGCGGGGCGCGGGGCATCGGGCGCGCGCAGGCGGTGCGGCTGGCGGAGGAGGGCGCCGACCTCGTCGTCGTCGACAGGTGCGAGGCCGTCGAGCATTCGACGACCCCCGGGGCGTCGCCGGAGGACCTCAAGGAGACGGTGCGGCTGGTCGAGGCGACGGGGCGGCGGATCCTGCCGTTCCAGGCCGACGTGCGCGAGCAGGCCGCGCTCGACGCCGCGGTGGCCGAGGCCGTCGCCGAGCTGGGCGGGCTCGACATCGTGTGCGCCACCGCCGGCATCAGCTCGGCCGGCCCGGCGGTGGACATGGCCGAGGACACGTGGCGGACGATGCTCGACGTCAACCTCACCGGGGTGTGGAAGACGTGCAAGGCGGCGATCCCGCCCATGCGCGAGGCGGGGCGGGGCGGGTCGATCGTGCTGGTCAGCTCCATCGCCGGGCTGCGCGGGCTGGTGGGCGTGGGGCACTATGCGGCCGCCAAGACGGGCGTGGTGGGGCTCATGCGCGCGCTGGCGCAGGAGCTGGCGGACGACCGGATCCGCGTCAACACGGTGCACCCCGCCAACACGCGCACCACGATGATCCAGAACGAGGGCACCATGCACTCGTTCTGCCCCGGCGTGGAGCACCCCACCCAGGAGCAGTTCGAGGCCGGCACCGCCTCGATGCACCTGCTGCCGGTGCCGATGCTCGATCCGGTGGACATCGCCAACGCGAGCCTGTTCCTGGCGTCCGACGAGGCCCGCTACATCACGGGCGTGACGCTGCCGGTGGATGCGGGGCACTGCGTGAAGTGAGCGCGGCGGGCGCCGGCGGCGGGGCGCGAGCGGGGACCGGGGACGACGTACGGAGAAGGGGCACAAGATGAGTGGACGGTTCGAGGGGCGCGTGGCGCTGGTGACGGGCGCGGCGCGCGGGCAGGGGCGCTCGCACGCGGTGGCGTTCGCGCGCGAGGGCGCAGACGTGGTGGTGTGCGACAGCTGCGCCGACGTGGCGGGGGTCGACTACCCGCTCGCCACCGCGGCCGACCTGGCCGAGACGGAGCGGCTGGTGCGCGAGGCGGGCCGCAGGGTGATCGCCGAGAAGGTCGACACCGCCGACCGCGCCGGCCTCGAGGCGCTGGTGGCGCGGGCCGAGGCGGAGCTGGGGAGCGTCGACATCGCCGTCGCCAACGCGGGCGTCTCGGCGATGTCGCCGATCACCGACGCCGACGAGGACGTGTGGCGCGACGTGATCGCCGCCAACCTCACCGGCGTCTTCCACACCCTCGCGGCCGTCTCGCCGGGCATGGCGCGGCGCGGATACGGCCGGATCGTCACGATCTCGTCGATGCTCGGGCGCAGCGCCGCGCGCGGGCAGGCCGCGTACTGCGCGTCCAAATGGGGCGTCATCGGCATGTCCAAGTCGGCGGCGATGGAGCTGGCGCCGCAGGGCGTGACGGTGAACGTGGTCGCGCCGGGCAATATCGACACCCCCATGGTGCGCAACCAGCGGCTCTACGACATCGTCCGGCCCGACCTCGACAACCCCTCGTGGGACGACGTGGCGCCGGTGCTGCAGCAGAACCACGCCGTGCCGATCGCCGTCATCGACCCCGCCGAGGTGACCCGGGCGGTGCTGTTCCTGTGCGACGAGGCCGGCGCGCACATCACCGGCATCGTCGTGCCGGTCGACGCGGGGGCCGCCTCGCGGGTGTCCGCGTAGGGGCCGGGCAGGGGTTTTCCCGCGCAGCGGGAGTGCCCGTCGTGGGTGCTGCGGGCGGGCGTTACCTTGCCCACAACTCGTATGCCGGTGTGGTGCAGCACATACCGGCGTGATCGCGGATGGGAGACGGGATGAGGGTCGGCAGCATCGCGAAGACGGTGGCGGTGGCGGGCGCGGCGGCGCTGGTGCTCGCGGGATGCGCGGGATCGGACGACGGCGGATCCGGCGGCGGTGACGACGACACGTACCACGTGATGATCACCGCCGGGCTGAGCACGCAGGGCGTGCTCGCGGCGAACGCGCAGACCTCCGTGCTCGCGGCCAAGGCCGGCGCGCAGGTGATCAACGAGCAGGGCGGGATCGGCGGCAAGAAGGTGGAGCTCACCGTGGTCGACGACGGCGGCGACCCCACCAAGGCCGTCACCGAGCTGCGCAAGGCCATCAGCACCGGCGACGCGCCCGACATGTACCTCGACTCCGGGCCGTCCACCGTCGCCATGGCCGTGCTGCCCGTGCTCAAGCAGGAGAAGATCCTCTCGTTCAACATCGCGCCGGCCGAGGGCACGGACGACCCGTCGCAGTACCCGCTCAACTTCGACCTGGCGCCCGGGCCGCAGGCCAACAACGTGGGCATCGCCGACTACGCCAAGCAGCAGGGCTACGACGACATCGGCATCCTGCACTCCAGCTCGGGCTCGGGGGAGGCCTACGGCAAGGCCGCGCAGGAGGAGGTGGCCAAGGCCGGCATGAAGGTGGTGGGCACCGAGACCTTCGACCCGGCCGCGCTGGACATGACGCCGCAGCTCGCGTCGCTGAAGAACGCGGGGGCCAAGGCGCTCATCCTCGACGCCTACGGCGCGCCGCTGGGCCACATCCTCGACAACATCCAGCGCCTGGGCTGGGACGTGCCGATCATCGGCCAGACGACGGTGTCGGCCACCGGGCTCATCGCCAAGACACCGCCCGACGGCGTGCTCGGCACGCCCAAGGCCGCCAACCTCGTCACGCAGGTCTTCCAGAGCACCGTGTACGACCCGCAGGACGACGCCGTGAACACCATGGTGCAGACGATGGCGGGGCTCGGCGAGATCACGGCGCCGCTCATCCTGGCCGACAACTACGACCCGTACTTCCTGGTGGCGGCCGCCGCGGAGAAGACCGGCAACACCGACGCGGAGGACATCGCGCAGGCGCTGGTGGACCCGGACGTGCTCGACGCCGCGCAGACGGCGTTCCTGCCGCGCTACCGCTTCACCGCCGACTCGCACGCCTCGAACCCGGCACCCGACGCGTTCCGCTACGTCGCGCCCAGCGCGCTGGTCAACGGGCAGTTCGGCAACCCCGGCGCCTGATGGCGGCGGTCATCGGAGGGGGCGCGCAGGCATGACGATCATCCTGTCCGGGCTCGCGCTCGGGGCCGTGTACGCGCTGGTGGCGATCGGCTACAACATCGTGTTCCTCTCGTCGAACACGTTCAACTTCGCGCAGGCGCAGCTGATCATGGTCGGCACGTTCGTCGCCTACACCGGGCTGGTCACCTGGCACCTTCCGGTGCTGGTGGTGGCGGTGCTGGCGGCGGCCGTGGTGGGCCTGGTGGCCGGCGTGGAGGACCTGACGGCGGTGATGCCGGTGAAGGACCGGCACACGCAGCTGGTCACCACGCTCGGCGCGGCCACGCTGCTGGGCGGTGCGTGCCAGCTCATCTGGGGCAGCCAGCCGCTGTCGGTGCCGTTCCTCGACCACAACGAGCCCATCGACTTCCTCGGCGGGCGCACGTACCCGGTGGAGCTGGCGCTGATCGCCGCGGCGGTGGTGCTGGTGATCGTGCTCGGGTGGCTGGCCAAGCGCACGATGCTCGGCCAGGCGCTGCTGGCCGTGTCGGAGGACCGCGAGGCGGCGACGCTGCGCGGGATCAGCGTGCGCACGCTGGCGCTGGGCGCGTTCGTGTTCTCCGGCGCCCTCGCCGGCGTGCTGGGGCTGCTGGTGGGACCCAAGACGTTCGCCGTGGCCACGCTGGGCACGGCGCTGGCGATCAAGGGGTTCGTGGCGCTGGCCATCGGCGGCTTCGGCTCGCTGCCCGGGTGCCTCATCGGCGGGTTCGTCGTGGGGCTCGTCGAATCGCTCACCGCGCTGCACCTGGGCGCGCAGTACAGCGCGCTCATGGTCTTCGCGGTGCTGGTGGTGCTGCTGCTGGTGCGGCCGGCGGGGCTGTTCGGCCGGGCGACCGAGAGGGTGGTGTAGCCGGTGGAGAGCATGACCGTCGGCCTGCGCGCCTCGTGGCGCGGGCTGCGCGCACTGCCGAGCTGGCTGATCCCGGCGGCGATCGCGGTGATCGCGGTGTTCCTGCCGTACATGGGGCTGGCGTACTCGTGGAACCGGCAGATCCAGCTGGCGCTGATCCTGGCGCTGGTGGTGGGCGGGCTCAACCTGAGCCTCGGCTACGCGGGCGAGCTGGCACTGGGGCAGGCGGCGATGTATGCGGCCGGGGCCTACACGGCGGGGATCCTGTCGGTGCACGGGCACACGGGCCTGATCGTCCAGCTGCTCGCGGGCGGCATCGTGGCGCTGATCGTGGGGCTGGTGACGGGCGTGCCCGGGCTGCGGTTCGGCTCGTGGTCGCTGGCGATGACGTCGTTCTTCCTGGTGCTGCTCATCCCCGACCTGCTCTCCATCTTCAAGGAGCACACGGGCGGGCACAACGGGCTGACGGGGCTCGAATCGCCCACGCTGCTGGGCTCGGAGATCGACGACACGCAGTTCTACGTGGTGATCGTGGTGGTGACGATCCTGTGGTTCGTCGTGCTGCGCAACCTGGTGGTATCGCGGCACGGCATCGCGTTCCGCACGCTCAAGCAGTCGCCCGTGCTGGCGTCGTCCGTCGGCATCTCCGTGTACCGGATGAAGCTCAGCGGCTACGCGCTGGGCGCGATCCCGGCGGGGCTGGCGGGCGTGCTGTTCGCCAACCTCGACCTGTACATCTCGCCCGAGGCGTTCTCGTTCACCTTCGCCACGGCGGTGCTCGCGGCGTCGATCCTGGGCGGTTCGGCCAGCGTGTACGGCGCGCTGATCGGCGCGTTCGTCATGCAGATCGGGCCCAACCAGTCCACCGAGTTCCAGGAGTACGCGCTGGTCTTCTACGGGGCGCTGCTCATCGTGTGCGGCGTGCTGTTCCGCGGCGGCCTGGCGGGGCTGGCGTCGCGGCTCGTCGCGCGCCTCGACGCTGCGGCGGGGGTGCGGGCGGCGGGGCCGTCGAGCACGGCCGGGGAGGGTGACGACGGCGCGGCGCCGGAGCTGCCGCAGGTGGCCGGCGCGGGACTCGTCGTCGAGGGCGTGGCGAAGCGGTTCGGCGGCAACCAGGCGCTGGACGGGGCCGGGCTCACGGCGCCGCCGGGGCGGGTCACCGCGCTCATCGGGCCCAACGGGTCGGGCAAGACGACGCTGCTGAACATGGTGTGCGGCTACTACAAGGCCGATGCGGGGCGGATCGCGCTGGGCGACGACGACATCACCGGCATCGCGCCGCACCGCGCGGCCCGCGCCGGCATCGCCCGCACGTTCCAGACGCCCGCCATCCCCGAGGGGATCACGGTGGCCGAGGCCGTGTCGTCGGGCCGGTACACCAGCGCGCGCTCGTCGATGCTCAGCGCCATCCTGCGGCTGCCCGGGTTCCGCAGGGTGCGCGCCGCCGACAGGGACGAGACCGACAGGCTCCTCGCCGCCATCGGCCTGGCCGACCGGCGTGACGCGGAGGCGGCGTCGCTGCCGCTCGGCAACCGGCGGCTGCTGGAGATGGCGCGCGCGCTGATCGGCCGCCCCTCGGTGCTGCTGCTCGACGAGGTGGCCTCCGGGCTCGACGAGGACGAGGTGCAGCGGCTGGCGCGGCTCATCCGGGCCATCGCCGACGCGGGCACCGCCGTGGTGCTGGTGGAGCACAACTTCCAGCTGGTCCTCTCGCTGGCCGACTCGATCGTCGTGCTCGCGCAGGGGAAGGTGCTGGCGGAGGGGCCGCCGGAGGAGATCGAGCGCGATCCGCGGGTGATGCGCGAGTACCTGGGGATCCGCGAGGACGGAATCGGGCCGCCCGGCGGCGATCAGGTCGACGACGAGCACGTGGGGGTGCGCGAATGACGGGTGACGACATCGCGGGGCCGTCGGCGCAGGCCCCGCTGCTGCAGGTGGACGGCCTGGCCACCGGGTACGGCGACCTGCGCGTGGTGTGGGACGTGTCGCTGCGGGTGCGGCCCGGCGAGATCACGGCGCTGCTGGGGCGCAACGGCGCGGGCAAGACCACCACGCTGCGGGCGATCGCCGGCCTGGGCAAGACGATGGCCGGGACGGTGCTGTTCGAGGGCGAGGACATCGCGGGCGTCGCCGCGCACAAGCGGGTGCGGCGCGGCATCGCCTACGTGCAGGAGGGCAAGCGCGTCTTCCACCGCCAGAGCGTGGAGCAGAACCTGCTGCTGGGCGGGTATTCGCGGCGTATGCGGCGCGGGGCGCTGCGGGCCGAGGCGGAGCGGATCTACGAGCTGTTCCCGGTGCTCGCCGAGAAGCGGCGGGCGCCGGCCGGGTCGATGTCGGGCGGGCAGCAGCAGATGCTCGCCATCGGGCAGGCCCTCATGTCGGCGCCGCGGCTGCTGCTGCTCGACGAGCCCTCCGGCGGGCTGGCCCCGGTGATCGTGGGCGAGGTCATGGAACGGGTGCGGATGCTCACCGAGACGGGGCTGGGCGTGCTGCTGGTGGAACAGGCGGTGGAGGCGGCGCTGGGGGTCGCCGACCACGTCACCGTCCTCGACGTGGGCCGGGTGGTGATGGACCGCCCGGCCGGCGGGATCGCCGACGCGGAGGTGGTCAAGGAGGCCTACTTCGGCCGCGTGTGACGGCGCCGGCCGCGGAAGCGGGAACACAGAACCAAGCGTCAGACCTCGAGAGAAAGGCGGCGATGCCGCATGGTGGCAGTAGACCACGACAGTTCACGCAGGGAGCTCGCGACCGATGCCGGAGTGCTCCGGTACCACGAGATCGGCGACGGCCCGCCGCTGCTGCTCCTGCACGGCTCCGGGCCGGGCGTCACGGGCTGGCAGAACTACCGGGGCGTCGTCGGGGAGCTGGGCGAGCGGTTCCGGTGCCTCATCCTGGAGTTCCCCGGGTACGGCGTGTCCGACACCGGCGAGGGGCATCCGATGCAGATGGCCGTCGAGTCGGTGGGGCGGTTCCTCGACGGGCTCGGCCTGGGCGCCGTGGACGTCATCGGCAACTCCATGGGCGGCATCGTCGGGGCCACCGTCGCCGCCGACGAGCCGCAGCGGGTGCGCCGGCTCGTGACGATCGGCGGGGTGGGCAAGGCGCTGACCAGCCACAACCCGTCCGAGGGCATCAAGCTGCTCATGCAGTTCACCGAGGACCCCACGCGCGAGCGGCTCATCGCGTGGCTGCACTCGATGGTGTACGACCCGGCCACCGTCACCGAGGAGCTCATCGAGGAGCGGTGGCGGCTGGCCGTCGAGCCCGAGACGCTCGAGGCGGCGCGGCGGATGTACACCATGAAGGCGTTCGCCGCGGCGGCCGCGGCCGCGAAGGCGGCGGGCGTGGTGCCGCTGTGGGCGCGGTTCGGCGACATCCAGGCGCCCACGCTCATCACCTGGGGGCGCGACGACAGGGTGAGCCCCGTCGACATGGCGCTGCTGCCGATGCGCGACATCCCGCGTGCCGAGCTGCACGTGCTCCCGAACTGCGGGCACTGGACGATGATCGAGGCCCGAGAGGCGTGGCTGTCGGCGGTGCTCGCGTTCCTGACCAGGGAGTAGCGGGGGTCTGAGGGGGGCTTCTGAAGGGGGCTGGGGCGGCTTTTGCCGGTGGGCGGCTCCTGAGTGGGGCGGCTGGGCCGGGCGGGACGGGGTTGTCCGCCCGGCCTTCGTCGTGTGCGGGCCCCGCTGCCGGCCGGTGGCGTCGAGTGGTGCGGTTTGAGTGCCGATTCGCCTGATCGGCACCGC